>JAOUGQ010000028.1 GCA_029865515.1 Nitrospirota bacterium | reverse complement strand
AGAGAGATAACTACGGCCGGAAGGTTGATCAGGCCACCATGACCGGATTCGGGAGGATGGGTCAGAAGATCCGGCAGTTCAAGCCCCGCCAATTTAAGGACATTGACAAAATACCCGGACCAACCAATGGCCACAACCGAACTCGCCACGCCATATTCCAAAATCAGATTCCATCCTGCCAACCAGGCGACCAGTTCTCCCAGCGTCGCGTAGGTATAAGAATAGGCGCTCCCAGCTACTGGAATCATGGAAGCAAATTCGGCATAACAGAGTGCAGCCAACGCACACACCATCCCCGAACATAAAAAGGAAAGAATGATACCTGGCCCCGCACCTGGTCGATGAGGATTGCCGACCGTAGCAGTGCCGATTAAGACAAACACCCCGGTACCAATAATGGCACCAATTCCGAGCGCAACTAAATGCCACACACTTAGGTCCCGTTTTAACCCCACATCCTGAGAGTCCTCTGAAAGCTCGTGTCTCAATAGGAGTTTCGTTCTGAATGCAGAACAGCTCATTCCAAGTTTAAACATGCCTGTGTTTCCATTTCATTCTTCAAGAAGGTTTTGTTCCTGGCTTAAGGGAATAACCAGCTGCGGGATAAGGGCTTCTATCCCTTACGCCGGTACCCTTCAAATGCGATAACTATGCCATGGTTCATTGAATTTTTTTCACGCAGGAAATCATGGCCTTAGCATTCCGGCTAAACAAAAGCCGTCAGCTTTTCCTTACCCTATGATTTGCTCTACAATTCATATCCGGCCCACTTTCGAAGAAGGTCACGGCTGGAAAATGGCAGCAATCAATGAAACCCTCTTAGCTAATTGCTCATCTAAAATCTTTTCTCATGGATGCTTCTACCCCTCACGAATCATACAATCTTGATATTCAAACCCCTGCCGGGAATCTGACGGCGTCGGTTTCGGTCCCCACGGGCCTGATTCCCATTTCCGACATTATCCCCCTCATGCGATCTCTTGGGGAACAAGCCCACCAGCTGGCCATCGACAACACCACTCGAACCGGTGCCACCATTTCCTGCCAAAAAGGCTGTGCTGCCTGCTGCCGCATGATGATTCCCGTGGCACCACCGGAGGCCTTTGCCCTCAGAACTGTCGTTGAGGCACTCCCTTCCACAAAAAAGGAGCCTTTGCTTGAACGGTTTCAGTCTGCTCAAAAAACCCTGCGTGAAGCCGGAATAGAAGAAGGATTACACCGATTGGCTTTCTCCGAAGATCAAGTGACCGATGACGAACTGGAACCCATCAATCGCGCCTACTACGCCCTTCGGATGCCCTGTCCGTTCCTGGAAGACGAAGTCTGCTCCATCTATAAGCAACGGCCCTCGGCCTGCCGGGAATTGTTGGTCACTTCCCCGGCGGAACTTTGCCAGGACTTGATACGGAATCCCGTCAACCTGATTCCCGCCCCGTTTCGAATCGGCACGGTCCTGAGCACACTCTGGGCGGATTGCTTCCAGGGGCCCATACGCTTGATTCCCCTCCCCTTCGCATTGGACTGGGCCAAGACTTGGGAAAGCCGGAACACCCGAACCTGGGCCGGGACGGAACTATTGAACCGTGCCTTGAATGCCGCCGCTCAATTCTTACAGCGCCAATCACCCTGAAGGATCCCGGATACCCGCCTCTCATTCACTGCTCATACCTGTCTCTGGTTAGACGGACGGAGTGTTTAAACAGCATCAGGACAGATTGACGGATGGCAGAATTCAGCCCTCTGTTGTCCCACCAAACGTTACTTGTGAGTTTTCAACCAACCGCTGGGAAAGATAAAAAGGAAGTCGCCCGGCCTATCCAGAATGATAAAGAAGATTGGACAAGTTTTCTTTCATTGGACAGGATGTCTCTTCTCATGACAATTTTTCGATGAATTTCACCATTGTCTCACCCAAAAAGCCAGGAATTCCCCTTCATACACTGTTTTAAAACTGGCATTACCTTTGCTGAGACTTCTTTGAGTAGTAAGCCATGATGGCTTACCTAACCTTAAAGGAGGTGCTTCTGTGAACCAATCTAATCCAAAAGACCCCAAAAAAGGCATGCCAATCGGGAAACCTGCGGCTGCTCCGAGTCCAGCCAAACCACAGCCCAATCCGGCCAAAAAGCCAATGGGCAAATAGTCGACTGAACGGCCCACCACACCTGAAACACACGACCTTGTACCCTTAAGGACAAGGCCCCGCCTTTTCCGGTTTGGATGCGGATGAGCGCCAAGAGGGGCCGGAAGGATTCGGCCCCTCTGCTTTTTAAAAACATATCAATTCTGGACACCCCAGGAATACCAATGGTTGTTACAAAGATTTCCCAAACACGCACCCGGCAGAGCACCCGACATTCTGACCATCCCGCCGGTGGGCTTGTCCTCCTCATGACGTGCCTGCTCCTGACCGCCTGTGCCGAACAACCCGTTCCGCAACTCGACGCAGCCATCCATGCGTTGGAGGATGCCAGGGTAGCAGGAGCCGAAGATTATGCGATTGAGATCTTCGCTGAAGCAGAAACGGCTTATCTGCAAGCCAAGAAGGAATTGGATCAGCAGCGGGATCGGCTGCAGTTCTTCCGAGATTATCAACCAGCTACCACCATGTTAACGAAAGTCCTGACCAGCGCCGCGCAGGCCAAAAGAGAAGCCATCGCGAATAAAGAAGAAGCCAAAGCCAATGCCGAAGTGGCTCTCGCCTATGCCAGACAAAATCTACAAGACACGCGCTCCCTCTTGTTGGAACCCTCCATCCCTGTAACCGACCAAGGTCAACTTGACCAGCTCACACTGGCCTTTCAGGCAGCTGAAACGCTGTTAGCTGAAACTGAGTCCATCATGACAGAAGAGAATTTCATCGACGTCATGACCACAGCCCATTCGGTCGAATCGTTTGCCATCCGGATTCAAGAGCAGATCATCTCCGCCAGGCAACTTGCCGCAAAGCGACAAGTCTAGGTGATGGGTAACCGGAGGACAACCCCGCCAACCAGGTTTGAGAATACCCGGCGCTGGCGATGGATGATGACAGGGATACTGGTGCTCCTTCCCGCTTTGGCATTTGCCTGGTGGGGACACACAGGCTACCCCGACACCTTTCCTCCACTGCTAGAAGATCTGGACCGGAAAGCCTGGGTCGACGGCGCACAGATCTTGTTTCCTGATCGCTATCAACAATTTCATGACAAAGTCCTGGAACTCCGCTCCCAGTGGCGGACTGAAACCAATCACTGGTGGTCCACCGGCAACGCGGAGATCTTCAACCAGACCTATCAACAATTGGTCGAGGAGGGCTCTCTGTTGATTGAAGCGTCTCATCAAAAATCCACCGCCCTTCGACTGGAGGTGGAGGAACTCCTTGAACCCGAACAGGCTCAACTCACACGGTTACGGACCCTCTCTCATTTCTTTGATCTGGAAGCTGACATGCCGGCTCTCTCCAAAGCCGAAGGGTTACTACGAGAAAGCACGTTGCGAGCACAACAAGGCCAATACCTGAAGGCTCGTTTGGCAGGAGAACAGGCCCTGAAGCATCTGCATCTCGTGGAAACTCACACGATGACTCAGATGGAACGGTATACCAGCGATACCCAGATCACGCTCTGGGAACAATGGGTCAATCGCACCATCCGATGGTCAACCTCGACCGCCGGAACGGCCGTGGTCGTGCTCAAGGCCCCCCGCCGCCTTTTTGTGTATCAACGCGGCCGGATCATTGCAGACTACCCAGTGAGCTTGGGATTTTCAGGGTTAGCGGACAAGCTGTCGGAAGGAGACGGAGCCACTCCGGAAGGCCAGTTTCATGTAATCCGCAAAAAAGAAGGAGCCGGAACCAAATACTATAAGGCCTTGTTGTTAGACTACCCCACAGCCGCACACCAGCAGCGATTCCACGAGGCTCAAGCCAATGGGCTACTTCCATCGGACCGATCCATCGGCAGTCTTATTGAAATTCATGGAGAAGGTCCTGACAACGAAGATGCCACGAGCGGCTGTATCGGCCTGGAGAATTCAGCCATGGATCAGGTGTTCGACCGGGCGAAAACTGGGACTCCCGTCACCATCGTGGGGGCCCTGAATACAGACAACGAAGTGGTCAACACCTTGCACCTGTTGAAAGAACATATTCAGCAACGGACAGAACGATGGCACCGAACACGTGCCCTTGAAGCGTCATTCACGAGCACCAAATAACATGATCGCCCCCATTCACCTTCGCTCATGTGTCCCTCTCGCGCTCTGTATGCTGGCGATCCTGGCGATCACTCTTGGGGCTTCACCCGTTGTGGCTCCCAAACGCACCACACCCGTGAAGCCGGTTGTCGAAAAAAACAGGGGAGAAGAAATCCCGTTTTATCCCTCAGCTCCCGCCCTGCTCGCCGCCGCCCCGAAAGGTCCCTACATCGTCGTCGACACCGCTCAAAATCGCGTGTACCTCCGAAATGGCAATCGGACCCTTTACAGTGCCGTGGCCTCCACCGGCAGTGGCGCTCGCTTGCAAGACCCCCGCAATCCTACCAACGGGTGGGTATTTGATACCCCGCGAGGCGTGTTTACCATTTCCAGTAAAATCAAAAATCCCGCTTGGAACAAACCCGATTGGGCCTTCATTGAGGAAGGCGAACCTATTCCGACGAAACCCAAGGACCGGATTGAAACAGGCGTACTGGGGGACTATGCCCTCGGATTTGGCAAGGGCTATTTCATTCATGGCACTCTGTACACTCGAATGCTGGGAACCAACGTCACCCATGGCTGCATCAGACTTGGTGATGAGCCGCTTGAATATCTCTTTCACAATGTTCCTCTCGGCACCACCCTCATCATCTTTTGAAACGCTTCAATTATTTCTTTACCAACGTGTCTCTCCATCCTGCCGTCTCCTGCGTGCTGTGGGTGTTCTTCATCACGCTGGTCCTGGGAGAATCCTGTTTTTCCCAAGGCCGTGCTCAATCGAAGCCCCCTCCTCAGCCCATCGATCAAGAGCTGCAACTGGCAAAAACCAAATCCCTCTATCTCGTCGTCGATACCACAAAGAACATCGTGTTTCTCAAAGCCCGTGGCATCCCCTTGAGAACATTTCCGCTCACTCAATCCGCGTGGATCGGCGCCCCTCTCGCCCATTCAACGATTGTGCAACTCAACACGAAGGATCCATTAATCTCGCCCATACCCATTACCCCTCCCTCAGATTCCTCCTCAGAGTCTCCTCCGGAAGAACCCGCAAAACCCCTGACCGTCAACGACATGCCTAACCACTATGAATTAGCCTTCCAGGAAAACTTGACGATTCTGGTGCAACCGCATCACCTGCCCTCTTTCTGGGAAAATATGGTGCACCAGATAGCCGGGTGGGGACAGCGCGTCGCGGCAAGAATAGGAACCTGGAGCGGTTCACGGCAATACCTGGTGCTTTCACTTGATCCTACAGAAGCGCAAGCCTTGTATTGGGCCACCATCCCGCCAATGACCGGCCTTGTGATTCTAGAAAAGGCAACCGCCAAATAGAGAACACCCGGGTACTCCGTCATCAATTTCTACAAGCCTACCGGGCTGAGGATTGACCAAATTCATGCTGAGCAAGAGAAATGGTCAAAAGGAAGAAGATTCAATTGAACCGTCGACGGGAAGAAAAACCTCCAACAACATCTGAGTGAAAGAAGATTAAGCATTCGAGCACACGGAGAAAGAATGAGGCGTGTGCTCATAGAGTGAGAATGTTTCCACGAAAGAGGTGAACGACTATTCTTTTAATATGACATGCAATTCACCATCTTTGATTTTCAGATCTTCCACACCCTTCGCAAACTGATCCCAAAAACCTCCTGAGCCACCATATTCCTCCACGAGGTTAGTATTTTTGATATCCCCCCACCAGGCACTCGGTAGCGGAATCCCCCCGACACTGATGCCGCGCATCGCGACCACCGGCTTCCCGTTCTCATAACTGAGCGCAAGGCCAAAGTTAAGCTTCAACATCTTTCCACCCACAAGAGGCATGTCTTCGTTCATCGGTACCACTAATTTGACACTCAGAAGATCGTCCGACAAATCCACCGCCATATGCCTGGCCATTTCCGAATCTTTAGCAAGCAACGCATTGACCTCCCGCTCAGTCAATCGAATTTCCCGATTGGGTCCACTCTCGGAATAGGGTTCTGGTTCAAGAGGCATGTGGGTGACAGGCAGAGAAGATGGGAGAGCGGGTGACCCGGCATCGACCGTATGGAGCAATGGGGCCATTTTGGCATCAAGAACCTGCTGCTCAGCCGCATTCAAGCGAGTGGGCTCAAACATCTTGGCAAACAGGTATTGATTGACCCACCACACGGTTACTAACGCAGTGGCCAGCACTGCCAGCCCGATAAAAACGATGACCTGTTTGCCACTAAACGTTCGAGTTGAACCCGCTGTTTTTGGTGTATGAGCATTCATCGCCTTCCCCTTTCAAAAGTGACTGTAGCAGGATAGGAATATTGTTGATGGGATAGTTGATGAATGAAGGGATCAGAACTTGGGATACCTGTACAAAAACCTTTCAGAATGTCCTCGCACTAGCCGCTCTGCCTCTTCAATCATGATTTCGGCACATCCAAGTCAATGGCCCCATCAGATTCCAGAATAGGTCGAGATTTAATCACTACCAGTAACACTCATCCTCCAGCCGAGCCCCTCCCTGCTGTTAAGTAACTCCACCTATCTTATTTGTTTTCATCAGGTTATCAACAATAGCGCTTACCGGACCTTTTACAGTAAGCTTTCACCGCCTCTTAATTCATTCTACCGCAAAAATTTCTTATCGATACACCTTGCTCGACCACTGGAGAGAAAAAACGATGCGAAGCGGATCGTTTGGAAGACATAAAGAGAGGAGCGGACAACCTCGCACGCGCTTAAGCTGGAAAATGCGCCTCATCCCGCTCATCTTATTTGCAATATACGGTCTTTATTATTACGCCTCTCATCAAGAAAACGTTCCCCTTACCGGTCGTTCTCATTTGGTGGATATGACCCGTGAGCAAGAAATGGCTTTGGGCCTTCAGGCGTACCAGGAAATTCTCAGTCAGTCCCGAGTCATCCCGGAAGGGCAATTCGTGGATTTGACTCGAACCATCGGCCGCCGTCTGGCTCAAGCCGCCGCCGATGTGGACCCCGGGTTCGAATGGGAATTCAACGTGATTGAATCACCACAAGCCAATGCCTTTGCATTGCCAGGCGGGAAAACGGCGGTGTACACCGGGCTCCTCTCCGTCGCGGAAAATCATAGCGGGTTGGCGGTCATCATGGGCCATGAAATTGCCCATGCCATTGCCCGACATGGCGCCGAGCGTATGGCTCAGCAAACAGTTAGTCCAGATCGGCACAATGGCAGCCGGGATGGCCTTGAGAGACATGGATCACGACACACAGAAAATGGTCATGAGCGCCTTGGGAGTCAGCGCACACTATGGGGTCCTTCTCCCGTTTTCGCGAGAGCATGAATCGGAAGCCGATTACATGGGTCTGTTATTTGTGGCCAGGGCCTGTTTTGACCCGACCGAAGCTCCAAGGCTGTGGGAACGCATGGCAGAAGCGAGCCAAGGGAAGCAACCGGCAGAATTCATGTCCACCCACCCCAGCCATGAGACCCGCATCAAACAATTTCAAGAATGGATGCCCGAAGCCCTCGCCCTTCGCCAGCAGTATTGCAGGACACAACGAAGTCCATCCTCGTAAAATTTCAAAAAAAATCACCTGCGGAAAATCTCATCGACGAACCAACCGATGAACGGCATCCAGCCTGGATGATGACAAGACCTACCTCGATACTTCTTACGTTCTGCGGGTTAGGGCATGAAGCTATTTATTAGGATTGACCGCACCATAGAGAGGCTCTGCCAAGCGCAGGAGGGAAGGAGAAAAAGTCGCCAGCCAACAGAGGAGATCCCGGATATCGCGCGATCCGGCCCGAAGTGCCGCCCGAAAATAGCGCTGTGCGGTGCGATACTCGCCACCCCGAAGAAACTCCTGCCCTTTGATAGCCAGACAACTCGACTCGGCCACCCGCCGCAATTGAGAAAGTTTTCCCACGCCGAAGCGTGACTCCAGCCCAGGAAATGCAAAGAGACTATCCAGGACCTCGTCATATTCTTGAACCCCGACCGCACTCTGCGGGTCGCTGGCAAGACTCCGGAGCTGGCTATTGCCGTGAATTCGATACTCGACAAGCGGAGATTTTCCCATATAGGCAAACCGGCCCTTAAAAGCCGATCCGGCCAGCAGCACCCAGTCTCCCAATTTACCTCGCCCTGCTAACCATTTGGCAGGAGGCACCACCTCTCGACGCATACACGCTTGGGAGGGTGTAGAGAGAAACGGACGCACCAGGATCGACTCCAGGACGTCACCTTCCGGATGTTTATTGAGAAACGCCCCGGCCCTCGAGCCGAACGACCTTCCCTCCTTGTCGATGAGGACTCGTTCCCCATAGGCAACACCAACAGAAGGATGATCGTCCAAAAAACTCGAATAGCGGGTTAGAGCATCCGGGAGCAACCGATCATCGGCATCCAGGAACACAATCTTCGGTGCTCGGGTCAGCGAGAAACCCGTCAAGCGAGCCTCCCGCTCACCACAATTTGCCTGGCGCACCGATCGGATGCGAGGGTCCCGATACGAGCTCAAAAGAAGCGGCGTCTCGTCCGTTGATCCATCGTCCACGATGAGGCATTCCCAGTTTTCCCACGTCTGAGCACGTATGCTCTCAATAGCTTCACCGAGAAAGTCACCGGCATTATAGGCAGGGATGACGACTCCGATTGCAGCGTCAGTCATTTAGGTCGCTCGTGGCCTGGCGCTCTGCGGGAAAAATTCCGTGACCGGCTTGCCGTCGATTCCAGAAAGTTGGACTCCCAAATGCGCAGCCAAGGTGGGCGCCAAATCCACCAACGATATGGCGCCTTGTAGGAAGTGAGGCTGAAGATCGTTGCTTCGGGCCAAAACGAGGCCCTTCGGACGGTGATCTCCCGTGCGGGGGTTGAGGGACTCCACTCGAATCTCACCGACAGATTGAGAGCGCACGGCGGTTATGGGAGCTTCATTGTTCCACTCAATCACGAGATCCGGGAATTCTTTCCGATAGGCACCGGGGAAGAGATCGTCCCCATAGAGGACGCGGGTCACCACCGGCGCTCCGGTCTGTACATTCTTAAGTGCAAGGAGTTCTTCCTTGAGCCAATCGCACAGCTTCCGGTACGGTGCTCCCGGCTCGACTTGGCCCTCCGGCTCACGTCCTTTGAGATTCATACGGATGCCGCCGCAGTTGTCAGTGGTGGGAATGACGAAGAATCGTCGTTTGGCCCGCTCAGCCTGGCGAGAAGCATCGTAGAGACGATCAATGACATGACGAAAGGGACGCCGGAAACAGCCGGGAATCTGGAGCCAGACCCTCCGTACAACTTCGATCGGCCCTGATATTGTCGGCGCGTCAATTCCGTCGAGACGGCGCAACACCGCATCAAGGGCCGGTGCAGCATCGTAGCGCGGGCCGATACCATGCGTCGCAAGGACGAGGAGAAAGGCTTCTCTCCCCAACGCCTCAACAATCCGCCCCAGACTCCGGTCAATCGCCTGATAGACATCAAGCAGCGGATCTTCTCCAAGAGCGGAACGGAGGGCAGGCTTGTACTCCGGATGCCCGGGATCACGGGCAGCCCAGAGCTGATGACCCGCACAGTGGGCTTCGCTGAAATTCAAGACAAAAAGATCCCAAGGCCCCTGTTCAAGAACGGCCAGTGCGAGATCCCCGCGCCGTTTCGCCCGCTCAATCAAACCATCTCTAAGCTGACGAAGCTCGTCCGGTCGTTGGCGAACGAGATCGCAGGCACCAATTTGGTCCTTGCCCACAACCTGCACCACTTCCTGCTCCAGAGACGGCGGCCAGCAGGTGAGAGGCTGTAAGACTTCGTGCTCCCCCCAGAAGGAAACTTGTAACGTCTGTGGCAAATGCTCAAGCCGGGCTTTAGGCAGGTCGATCAAGGCAACACGTCGCCCCTCTCGCGCGATGGTGTTCCAAATGGAATCAACCGACACATTCTCCGGCATAAACAATCGCAAGCCATAGCTGCCAGATTCGGGCTGGAGATAGAAGTAATGATCATGGCGCCCCGGCCAAACTCCGGTATTAAAACTCGCCCACAGGGTACCACTATAAATGATGTCGGGATTGCGAGTTTCCGAAGAGACCGACTCCTCAAGAAGTTTTCCCAAATGAGGAAGCAGGCCTTGTTTCGCCCAGGTCAGGAGTAAACTCTGCTCGACCGCATCGAGAGTAATGCACGCAACTTTGGCGGGTCCGGACATGATTCATCCTTTCTCCAGCTTACCATTGAAAAGGATCACATCTGATGATTAGTGATGTCCCTCTCACCTCGACGATCAGCATATTGCGACCCAGACGCAAGTGGTGCGAAGGCCTTCCGACGACAACGATGACACACTATAAGAAAAGAATACGCCAGAGAAGACTTTATGGCAAAAGAAAACTCGACGACCAAATGCCGGAATTACCAGCCTTTTGAAAATTCATGCCTTCGATAAAGGGAAGTATCCATATGATTTCATAGCCCCTCGGATGAGGGGATTACGCTTGGCCAATACGCTGGCAAAAGATATCGACTGTTTTCCGAAAGGTAAACAGGGCAGTGTCTTTTGGAGAGGCCTGTATAGCTGAGTCCGCCGCGACTTGAATATCGGCAGGAGAAAGGTAAAAACGGATGGCCACTTCTTGAGCGTCCTCTAAATCTTGTTCCGTTCCCCTGCGGAGTTTGGCAATCACAAAATCAACGGGATGAAGAAGCCTGATCCGAAGTTTCCCGTCTTCATACCACACAGACGTACGGTCTCGATACCCTGGAGGCATCGCTACCACTGACCAGCCGGAGATATTTTCTCCAAGATCCGCCGGCACCTGACGGGATCGAAGAAATTCCAGAAGAGGCTCCAGTTCACCAGCCAATTCCCCATGAACATCGACAGTCACCCGATCGTGAACCCCATAGGCCTGAAGAGCCAGTCCTCCAATCAGGATCAACTCGACAGCTTGTTGGCTTTGAGTGACGTACTCTCTCAAGAGATTTTTGACAGCATCAAGATTGATGGGTGACAAATTGCAACGCCTCCGCAAACGTCCGATAGTCTCGCTGGTCAATTTTTTCTGAGTCGGAAGGAAGTGACACCTGAGGTAACACGGATTGAATCACACTCCGGTACGTCGTGAACCACCGGCAGGCTTTGCGATAAGCCTCTTGAACTTCGGGATCATGTTGCCAAGACTTGAAATCGAACTGATCGTTGAAAAGAATTTCCAACCAGAGCAACCGCCTGGCCCGAGGAGACTTGAGGATGTCCTCCACAGAGTTCAACCCCGTATAGGCCGGTAAAATTTTGAGGGCATGAGATGAAGTGGGAATTGAATGGTTCTGCATACTGACAAGTGTAAGCCAAGACCCGCTCTCTATCAAGGACAACGCTTGCTCCGATTGCAGAGAACCCCGTTTCTCTTCTCAGTCCGTGAGTTGGCAACCAATTCCGGTGCTCCGCCACGCCTACTAACCGGAACCAGGCTTTGCCCTATTTGGCCGGCAAGGCCGTCACCTCAGCCAACGCAGGAACAGGCCGATAGACTCCACGTGGCACACTCTCCTGAGCCCCAGCCCAGAAGACTCCGGCCACCCGGCAACCGTCCGGTACAGAGTCTTCGCGCACCGGAATCCGTTGATGTTGTTCCGGTTCGTTGCATTGGCTTGTTGTTGTTCCGGTTCGCAGATTGCAGGTTCTGCGGATTGAGGAACCGCGACCCGCCGTGGACTACTTTGAATTCTCCACATGAGGGCCCCTTGGGATTCTGCGAGGGACTGTTTTTGTAATAATTTTCGTCATACCAATCGCTCGTCCACTCCCACACATTTCCGGCCATGTCATACATCCCATAAAGGCTCTTGCCGTCTTCCAAAATGCGACGACCTGGCCCGGGAGTTCGACGAAGAATTTCGGACGTTGAATGATCAACATGAATCCTGTCTGGCCAAGGCTCCCAACGATGAAGTGCCTCTGGGCGAGACCTGCACCAAATCAAGCTGTCAATCTTTGCACACGGCCAAGGATGAAGTCGGAAAAAACGCAACGAGGAGGTGGGGCTTTGCCGGGCCCGCGTGGGCGAGTATCTGGCCAACAAACGCCGGGAGGAAGCGGAAGACCAACGCCGGGCGGCGGAAGCCGAGCAAGACCGCCAGGATCGGGATCGCCGGGACCAGGAGCGGGAACGGGACCGGCGGAACGCCGACCGGAAACAGCAGGAAGACCGTGACCGCCGAGCCGACCAAGAGAAAGCCGACCACGACCGGCAGGCGGAGCAGGGCCGAAAAGTCCAGGCACGGACGCGATCAGGATCGCCAACGGGCAACCGCAGACCAACAGCGGCGACAGGCTGAGGCCCTGCGGCAAGCGAACTTCCTCGCGATCACGCAGGCCGCCGACCGGCTTAAAGACACATGGAAGGAGCGTCTGCGGGGCGGGCTCCCTGATGTGGCCTCGGAGCTCTCAAGCTTTATGCAAGTCGTCAGGGGTGTGGCCCGGGGGGATGGTTCGTATTCGGTGTCCGACCTGCTCGTGGCCACCAACACCCTCGCGGACCGGGCCCAGACTACCTTCGCCCTGATCACCTCGCCCTTTCAAACGTTTTCCGACCAGGTTACCGCCGATGCCATTGACATGGTCCGGGCAGACCGCACGTACCAGCGCGACGATCCTCGCGTCCAACCCATCTTTCGGGGCATTCAGAAAGTGAACGAGATCGTCCATGAAAGAAATCATCCCTTCAGTGAGGCCATCAGCAGCGCCGCTTTTGAGCAGATCGACACGCACTTCAAGACCATCATCGGTGAACTCGAACACCTCGAAGCGGACATCGGGTCGTTCGATTATTCCCGGCGAAAATACGCTGACCAACCGTTAGCGAATCCGTTCCGGCAGGCGCCCCCCTCCACAGGCTCCGCCACCTCTCCAACCCCAGGGAACCCCTGGCGCTCCAAATCGGAGGCGTCCAGTCAGGCAGAAGACTTCCACCCCGCGCCGACGACCACCGATGCCGCGGCAGCCACCGGCAATCCCTTTCGATCCGACTCCGATATTGTGGTTCCGCCTCCAACTTCTTCAATTCCCGCCGTAACATCCGCTAATCCCTTCCGGGCCGCACAAACAAGCTCTGGGGCCTCAACCTCCCCTTCCCGCCCTCCATCCGCAACTGCCCTCGTCTCTCCAACGCCCGGCAGCCCAACAAAGGACCGCATGGTGCTCTACCGCGATCCGGCCACACGCAACTGAGCGAGAGACGACTCAGTTCCCTTCCCGACACTTTGTCTGGAGATGATGCTGAACAGCAACGGTGTTCGCGGGATGGATTGGGCATTGTCACCGAGGCCTGTGAGCAACGGCGGCAGGCGGATAAGGCTCAACACGGAAACGCGGCCAAGTAGAAGCTGCCTTATTTACCGACTTTCAACCGAAGCGGTCAACGGCACATCAATGGTGAGCTTGGCGGGGAAGAGGCGATGCGCGTCTGGCTGGTGTCGAGCTTCCTGAAGAAGGGTTTCTATATTGGGCTCAATCATCCCTTCAAAGGATTTCATCCCATTTGTTTCCACAAGGATAGGCTTGGAGAAATCCACAAGGTCCTGATTCATAAACAGCGTATACCGACGAATGCGATTGGTATTCACGACAATCTTATTGGGAGCCGTGATTTCGGCATGCAGTTTGGCATAGATCGCGCCAGCAATAAATTCATCACGGTTGTCAATCAGGTTTTCGGAGAAGGCGGCAATCTGGTCCGTCATATCGATACGCATCCAATACAACGGGGTCAGATGCGTGGCGTCTCGAACCAGTGACACGCTCGGTGGCAATGGCTCTCGTGTTTGCCCATCGAACCAGGCAATGAGATCGGGCAATTCCTGTTTGGGGAAAAAATGGCCTCCTGCGTGTGGATGTGTCCAATGATGTTCCCGATAGATGTAAGGAATCCCCCGGCGCTCCATTTCCTTCACCAAATCCCGACTGAGTTGAACGGGCATGACCGTGTCTTCGGCTCCATGGATGATATAGACAGGCGTGGAGGATAAATTTTCCAGAAACGGATAGAGCACATCATCGATCCCGCTCGCCATGGGCGCAATACCCGCAAATCGATCCGCGTGATGCATGCCGATGATCCAGGCTCCAATGCCGCCATTCGACATGCCGGTCAAAAATACCCGATCGGGATCAACATGATATTTCATTTCGACCTCATGCAAGACTTTTAGCACCAGTTCTTCGCCGTATCTGGTCCACCATCCCCCCATGGCTACCGAAGGACACGCCAGGATATATTTCTCGCCCAGGCGTGGGACCCAACGATCCAGATAAGCTTCCCCGGTAAACCCAGCCCCATGCAAACAGAGGATTAAGGGGTAAGACTGTTCGGGCGCATAGGAGGCAGGAACATACAAGGCATATTCTGCGTCCTGTCCCCTTACCCGAACGGAGCGTCGGGGTTGGGCGCCTATGGGTTGAACCTCATAGCGGGGTTGCTGTTGAAGGATTTTTAAAATGGATTCAACGCTGACGTCGGAAGTGCCTTGAATACCAGCCAACAACTCTTGGGCTCTTTCTGGAGAGGAAGTCCCCACATATTCTTTTACAAATGAAGACAGGCTTGGCTCAGATAATTGAACTTTTTTGGCACTTCCAAGTTCCGGAAGAGGGTGAGCCCAGCTGTTCGGGGTCACAAAAAACATAAGACCGACGAACAGCGCAACAAACTTTTTCACACCGTGGATCATACCCATTCCTATTGATTGCTAGAACTATCGTGATTGGGCTTTCCCTTGAGCTTTTCTCCTCACCCCAATCCCCCCGCCCAATTGGGCGAGGGAGAACCGAATTTTCTTAATTGAAATTCAACCCACCAATTAAAAGAAGGCATCCAGATCGCAAAATGATCTGTTTGTATCCTCTCATATTTTGCTGAGGAATCCTATACGCTCTGACAAGGGCATACCAAAACTTTGTCCGAAAAACAGGATAAAAAGCCAAAAATGTCAGGCAGGGTTTTCGTAGAAGATATAGGGGGTGGAGTAGTCGCTGAACTCAAAATAGACTTTTTTCTCGCCGGGATCTTTCAGGCCGTTCAAATTGGCATCCAGGACCCCGTATCCAAACCGGTACGCGCGTGGAAGGCCATCCTGAGTCCCCATGGCCGTGGACAGCTTATCGATTTTCATAAAACGCTTGACTAACTTTTCTCCGGCATAGACTTCTAATACTCCGTCAGTGCCAGTCCAGTTCTGCACCGCCCTGCTGAGTTTATTTTGAGTTTCTTGTGTACAGGCAGCAAGCAGAAGGATTCCCAGCAAGGCCAACCAGGATTGTATCATTGGTTTCACGGATTGATCCCTCCAAATTTTCCTCAAGGTTCACTCCTTGGATGTATTGAAGATGGATACCCGCTCAAAACCGGCGGGCATGACAAACCAGACAACTGCACATCTAATTTAATTGCTGGCGGCTAATTGTCGATATGCCTCTTGCACCGGCTCTTTGCCGTGAGCGCGTTCTAACCTACGCACAATGAAATGGCCCCGCGCCATATTTTGGAAGTGATCCATAAAGAGCAGATTGATGGTGGCTCCCCCTGCGGCGCCCAACAACGGGATCGCCTGCGCAGCGGCTTTTTCGGACACTTGAATACTGTATCGTGAGGCAATTTTTGAGAGGAATCGAACCAATGCCGGGGCTCCCGAGCTTGCTAATCCATGTTCGGCTAGATACCTGGCCGCTTCGGTCATCGCACCCGCCAACGCCGCCCTCACGGCGAAATACCCTGTTTCCGCCCCATCATCCGCTTGACTGGTACCGCCCATGGCAAACACCTCCAAACACGCAAGCTTCGTGTGAACGTCGGTAATCTGTTCCCCTTCACTTCGAGCGATATCGGCAATGGACCGCAACATGAGGGTGGTGGAAATCGGCAACTCCACGGTCAACGCCATCAGCCCCAGGGCTCCCCCGATCGCACCACTGACGGTCGTGAGCACCCGATGGGCGCCATTGGCCGGTTCACCCCGATACCGTTCATCCAAACTGGACACGGCCAGATCGAGCGCTTTGGACAACGCTCTTTGCGTGGAAGACAGCAGCTTTTCGGATAAGCCATCGGGCAGCATGGTGATGGCCCTTTCGACCGGCGCGCCAATGAGATTGGTCACTTTGGCGGCAAAGCTGGGATTTTCTAGGAGATCCACCGCCAAGGCTAAATGTTGCTGGTCGGCTTTGTTGAGAATGGTCATGAGGCAGTCTCCCCGGTTCCTATGTGCTCAATACGTGTGAAGGTATTGTATCTTGTTGCGGACATCAGAAACAGCCAGTCAGATTGTTGAGCCGTTGCCTATGCATGGCCTTCCCTTCGAGGCTTCATCGTTCCCGTGACAAGCCAATCATTGCCGAGCTTTTTGATTTGCACATCAGCGAGTGGCCATGCCCGATCAAGTTTTTTCGGCGACAAGCCTCCGATCAGACCTTTAGCGTCCTGCCCCCCGAGCAACGTTGGAGACACATAGAGTCTGACCTCATTCACCAATCCTTGTTGGAGCACAGATGCATTCACCGTACTGCCTCCCTCCAGAAGCAGAGAGGTCAGGCCTTCTTTCCCTAATCGGGAGAGACAGGCTTTTAACGAGACCATTCCGCCTTGCGCGGGAAGCACCTCCACGTGAATGCCTTGATCTCTGAGGAGTTGGATTTTTAGAGGTGGCGCCTGTGTGGTCGTGCAGACAATAGTGGGTTGCTCCCCGACCCATTGCAAGACCTTGGCCTTGAGTGGAATGCGCAATTGGCTATCGAGGACGACCCTCACCGGCTGACGTCCCACCCGTTGGTTTGTTCTGATCTTTCCTCTGGCAGACAATTCCGGATCGTCTGCAATGATAGTTCCAACCCCCACCATGATGGCATCCACCTGACTCCTCAGACGATGGACGTCCTGACGGGCGCGTTCTCCTGTGATCCACCTGGACTCACCGGTGGACGTGGCGATTTTTCCATCCAGGGTCATCGCCCCCTTTAAGATGACAAAGGGGCGTTTGTTGGTGATCCAATACTCATACACCTCATTCAGGTAACGGGCTTCTTGTTCGAGTATTCCAACCGAAACCGAAAGATTTGCCTTCTTGAGTGCCTGAATACCGCGCCCGTTCACCTGTGGATTAGGATCACGCATCGCCACACACACCCGCTCCAAGCCGGACTGTATGAGGAGTGGCACGCAGGGAGGGGTGCGTTTTCTGGTATGACAACAGGGCTCCAATGTCACATAGAGAACCCCGCCCCTGGCACGTGGACCCGCTTGATGGAGGGCAAGAACTTCCGCATGAGCCTCACCCGGCTGGCGGTGATAGGCTTCGCCGACGATATGCCCATGGTTGACGATCACGGCACCAACCATGGGATTGGGACTGGTACGCCCTTTCCCTTTTGCAGCAAGGGAAAGGGCTCGCTTCATAAATGTGGCATCTGATGGGACAGAGGTCACCGTCTTCTCATCGCCGAGACAGGTTTCTTACGCGTGCCGGCTTGAGAAGAAGTTTTCTTTGTTGTGGATTTTTTCTTGGCTACGATCTTCTTGGTGGCCGTTTTTTTTACAGGGGATTTTTTTGATGAAGTCTTTTTGGCTGTCTTTGAGGCGCCGACTTTAGAAGCTGTCGACTTTGAGGCTGCGCTTCGAGTGGTGCCGAACGTGGAACGGGTCTGCCGTTGACTCTCTTTTTGTTCAAGCATCGCCACCGCCGCCTGAGCCGCCG
>JAOUGQ010000265.1 GCA_029865515.1 Nitrospirota bacterium | reverse complement strand
CAGTGTGCTCCTCTGTACGCCCATTGCGGTGTTTGGAGCTTTTGGAGCGTTGTGGGCACTTGGGATGGAAAACAATGTGTTCACCCAGATCGGGCTTGTTATGCTCATCGGGTTATCGGCAAAAAACGCGATCCTGATCGTGGAGTTCGCAAAAATGGAATATGAAAAAGGAAATTCTCTTGTCGAGGCTGCGCTGACGGGGGCGCGGCTGCGGTTGCGGCCGATCCTGATGACCTCGCTTGCCTTTATCTTTGGAGTAGTCCCGCTGGTTCTCTCATCCGGATCAGGGGCACATGGGAGAATTCTTCTCGGAGTGGCCGTGATCGGGGGAATGATCGCCGCCAGCTTTATCGCAATTTTTCTTATCCCCGTCGCGTTCTATGTCGTGGAACGGCTCATGCACCGTCATGACGAACCACTCACGCCTGGCCCTGAGGGACCGGAGTCCGATGACTCCGAGTTCCTGGAAGAGGAAGATTCACTTGAAATGACTTCACCACGCAAAACCGGGCCCGCTCAAATCCATCTCCAGGGAGAGCACTAATATGCACAAATGCGTCGCTATCTTCCTGAGCCTCCTGATCGCCTCCGGTTGCACCATGGGGCCGGATTACAAACGACCAGATGTTCCGACATCCGATTCCTGGCGCCTCGCTCCGGGAACATCGGAATCCATCGCCAATATGCCGTGGTGGGAATTGTTCAAAGATGAAGAACTTCAGAAACTGATCCGTACCGCCTTACAGGAAAATCTGGACCTGCAGGTGGCCGCCGCGGCTGTTGAGGAGTTCAACAACCAACTCGTCATCGCCAAATTCGACCTTGCCCCTTCCTTGGATTATTCAGGAGATGCGTCGTACTATCATAGTACGAATAATGGGCTATCCACTGGAGGCGGATCGATTTTCCCGGGGCAATCCGCTGGAAGAAGTGGACGAGGGCACCTTGACTATTCGAGGGAATCCTTTACGGGTGGCATCAAATGGGAGATCGATCTTTGGGGCAGGATTCGCCGGAACGTCGAAGCCTCCAGGGCTGAATTACTGGCGCGTGTTGAAAACCAGCGTGGGGTTGTTATTGCCCTGGTCAGTGACGTGGCCCAAGCCTACTTCACCCTCCGTGCTCTTGATCTCCAGGTGCAGATCGCCCAACGCACGCTCAAAGTCTGGGACGAAGCCGTGAGATTGAGCCGTTCGCAATACGAATACGGGTATGCTTCGAAGCTGGATCTGGATCGCTTCGAGGCTGAGCAGGCCGGCACGAGAGCACAATTGGCTAATCTGGAGCAGCAGGTGGTTCAGTCAGAGAACCGGATCAGCGTGCTGTTAGGACACCGGCCGATGGCGATCCCTCGCGGGTTAGTCCTCACGGAACAGCCTCTGCCACCTGAAGTGCCGGTCGGTTTGCCTTCCAGTCTCCTGAGTCAGCGCCCCGACATTCTGGAAGCGGAACAAAAACTTGTCGCGTCCAACGCAAATATCGGTGTGGCCCAGGCTCAACGCTTTCCCCAATTTACGATCAATGGCGGTGGCGGCGTGGCCGGCTTTCAGATAAACTCGATGGCGACAGGCCCGTTCGCCACGGCTGGGGTCGCAGGCAGCTTAACCGGTCCGCTTTTCAATGCGACGGCGCTTGGTTACGGTGTAGGGGTCGCGACCGCTCAAGAACAACAGGCCCTTGCCCGGTACGAATTGGCCATCCTCAATGCCTTTAGGGAAGTTGAGGATTCATTGATCACCATCACAAAGACTCGCGAACAACGTGAGGCGCAGGAATCACAGGTTGCTTCTCTAAAGTCCGCGTTGAATTTCGCGGACAAACGTTATCGGGGAGGTTTCGCGTCCTACCTGGATGTCTTAACAGCTCAACGGGATCTCTTTCAGGCCGAACTTGGGCTGGTCTCAACCAGACAGCAACATCTGTCTTCAATCGTCCGGCTCTATAAAGCCCTGGGTGGCGGGTGGTCGCCGACTGAGAAAGAGGTACAACCGGCTTCCTCCCCCTCAGAACCAGGTCCAATGGACCATGGAATGCAGTCTGAACTGAAAAGCTGAGAGATCGGATGTCTATTGTGCAGGACAAGGGTTGTGTGAGCGGTGCCCTTGGGATCGAATGCTGGTCGGATCCCCTATTCCGGCGAGGGAGCCTCCTTGAGTTCCTCATCACCTCCTCTTGCAACCTCCTATCGTTCCGTGCACAATACCTTTCCGCATTCCTGTCTCATGGGGTAAAAATCGCCGGTTGAATTTGCTATACTTTTCGACTCGCCATTGGGCCCCTTTAATTAAGGGGAAATGGTTTCCCAGAATCAGATTTTTATGTCATGCGTTCATGGTTCGGAGGTTCTTCTTCGCCCGATCAGGACGGGAAGAAATACCAAACCAGGCATAGCGAAAATTACGATTAGGCAGATCATGATTCAGTTCAGAAGATTTCATTCAATACATGGGAGGATCGGGGATGGCAAGTCTTCAGGCTTTGCGCCGTAAGATCGGTTCGGTCAAGAATACGCAAAAGATCACGAAGGCCATGAAGTTGGTGGCTTCATCAAAGCTTCGTCGAGCCCAACAGCGGATATTGGCGTATCGCGCCTATGGCCAGGAATTACGTCGTGTCCTCGCAAACCTGAGTGGTCGGGTCAATCCATCCATCAACCCTGTTTTCCAAAAACGCCCGGTCAAGCTTGTTCAGGTGAGCGTGGTCTCGAGCGACCGTGGCCTGTGCGGGGCGTTCAATATGAACGTGTTTCGAAAAGCGTTTGAGGTGATCCAGGCATGTGAGGCGAGGGGCGCCAAAGTGACCATCGGAGTCATCGGCCGGAAAGCGAACGATTTTTTTCGCCGTCGTCACTGGCCCATCCGCGACCCGAATGTCAACGTGTTTCAGCGGTTAACCTATGAGCATGCTCTTGAAATCGGATTGACCGGCGTGGAGGCGTTTGAACAGGGACTCTTTGATGAGTTGTATATTGTCTATAATGAATTTAAATCTATCATCCAACAGCAGGTGATTGTAGAAAAGCTCCTTCCCATCGAACCGCTGGAAGAATTCGGAGTGGCTGAGGCGCCATCCGGGGGTGGGTATCTCTATGAACCCGATCAGGAGGATTTGATCGAGGCCCTGCTTCCCAAGTATGCACAGGCGCAGGTTTTCCGCATTTTATTGGAATCATCGGCCGCCGAACAATCCGCCAGGATGGCTGCCATGGATGGCGCTACTCGCAACGCCGGCGAACTCATCAAGCAACTCAGCCTCAAATATAACAGGAGCCGTCAGGAGGCCATCACCAAGGAACTGATGGATATCGTAGGCGGGGCAGAAGCACTGAAATAACGCTCCTATTATAAAAAAACAGGCTCGGAACCAGCCAAGCCCCCCTTCATTGGGGTCTGACTTTGGGGTCAGGTCTTACATTTTGCAAACCCGTTGATCTCCACTTACCCCTTACATCCAAAAGAAAATAAACATGGCTAGACCGCTGCGGATTGCCTTTTCGGGGGCGCTGTATCATATCACGTCACGGGGCAATGCCCGGGAGAATATCTACCAGGATGATGACGATCGGCGTGACTTCCTTGATCTACTGGACCGTTCCTGTAAACGTCACGCATGGGTTTGTCATGCCTATTGTTTGATGCCGAATCATTATCATCTATTGATCGAAACTTCACAGCCAACCCTTTCTCAAGGAATGAAATATTTAAACGGAATTTATACACAACGATTTAATCGTCGCCATGATCGAGTGGGTCATGTATTGCAAGGACGGTTTAAAGCGATCTTAATCGACACCGAGGCCTATTTACTGGAATTGTCCAGATACATTGTCTTAAATCCCGTCCGGGCAAAACTGGTCCACTCAGCAGGAAATTGGCCCTGGAGCAGTTATCGAGCAACAGCAGGTCTAGCCCCTTCTCATCCCTGCTTGACTGTGGATTGGGTCTTATCGGAATTTGGGAAAGCGAAGAGGGTAGCGCATGAGCGGTATCGTGTGTTTGTTCAGGAAGGAAAAATGCAGCCATCGCCTTGGGCCTCATTGAAGAATCAGGTGTATCTCGGCTCGGATGACTTTGTGGAGGATATGTTAGACAAACTGAGCCCGGAACAATCGCTGGCTGATATACCGAAGAGGCAAAAACGTCGGCCAGCAAAGCCATTGACGTATTACCAGGAGCAATATTCGGATCGAACAAGAGCGATGGCGTCAGCGTATTTAAGTGGGCAATACACTCTCACGCAAGTAGGAGAGCAGTTTGGGGTGAGTGGTGCAACCGTCAGCCGGGCGGTTAAGACTTACGAAGAGCGCAAAATGCAAAATGTAAGACCTGACCCCCAACTCCATTGGATTCATTAGAGGGAATAATCTAAGATAGATGCAATTTTCCAAAGGTTATTTATCAAAGACAATCGAGAACTGGTCCATACAAAATAATGAAGAATTGCCCTTTCCT
>JAOUGQ010000264.1 GCA_029865515.1 Nitrospirota bacterium | reverse complement strand
GAGCCGAGCGTGTGCGACCAGAACACGGACACGGGAATCGGCCGTAAAGTGCCTTGCCAACACTTCGACCGCATCGTCCTCCCCATGTCGATCAGATAGGAGAATCTCGACGTTTGAGTAATCGATCGCCTCCAAGTTGGCGATGATGTCGGCGACGAACCGCTTCGAGTGGAACAAGGGAACCATGACCGAGACCAGTGGTCGGTTGTGGAATGTCATGTGTCAGCGAAGACAGTCCAAAAATTCCTGGGCAAACAAGGGCGCGCAGGTGAACTTTCCGGTATCGATCGAGAAATAGCCGTCATAGTGATGCACGCCGATATGGTATCGTTCATGCAACTCGCTGCCCGGATCATCAATATCCGTTTTCCCCCAGGAGAAAATGACGCCGGCATCCACCACATCGATTTCCGTCTGGGCAATACCCGGCACGACCTCCTCGAATCCTGCCAAGGCGTCCCGTGCGATACGGCTCGCCTCCCCATCCTCCAGCTGACCGGCGCAGAGGCGATCCCACTCTTTAGGCACGCTCAAGCTGGAGGTCCAGCCTCGCATACAGGCAGGATACCAGGAAATGTACGTTCTGGCGTGCGAATACCTGACCACATCCCCGTATGGACCCAGCACCCCGGTCAATGACGGCAGGCCATCAAGCTTGCGGGGAAGCGTCCCCAGGAGACGATATTTCAATCGATACACCCACTTCCGTTGTGGAGGTATGCCCATTTGCTCATCCACCTTCAACCGGCCATCCCATAAGCAGTTCACGACGATGTCGCCATGAGACTCCCAGCTCACGCCGTCCCTACGAGATCCTTCGACGCGGAACCCCTGTGCGGTTCGCGTCACGGATTCGACCGAGCAGTCGAAGTAGGGCTCTATAGTGTTGCATCGGTCAAGGGCCGCACGCATGATTCGACGAAACCCCCCAAGTTCGAGCGAGGCTTCCACCGTTTGGACTCCGCGCACGGAGAATTTCTCGTCAATCCATGCCTGGAGATACTCGGCCGACAGGGATCTCCAAATAGAGTCTGGTCGCTGGCCAAGATAACTCCCACCCTCCTGCTTCAGAACCGTCCGGTACTCATGTTGTAACCTTTCGTAGCTTTGCAAAAGACGATCAGGCTCAACCAGGGAGGTACGCGCGATGACGTACATGAATGGATGGGAGGTCAGGGCTTGCCAGTCGATCTCCATGCCCGTCCATTCATCGAGTAATCGTGAGAAAGACAGCGAGGCTCGCAGCATCAGCATGGAGGTCTTGAAGGTGGGATCGTTGGCATAGACAAAGCCCATGTGAATCTTGCCTTCATTCCGGAAACTCGCGCGCATGAGGCAGTCGGGAGCCTTATCAACCAAGACCACCGCAAATCCTTGTTGTTGGAGGCCTAGCGCAACGGACACGCCTTGGATACCAGCCCCCAATACAATCGCCCGTTTCATCGCCACAATACATCCGTCTTTTTAAATGGTCTCATGGGCTTGGCCGATGCATAATTGGAATGGGCTGCGAGATTCCACTCCTTCCAGCACCAGACATGAGGATTCACCCCATTCTCATCGCCTTCTGGACGGTCTCTGGGATCTCGGCATAACATTGCCTTAAGGTCCAATCGGCGTCTTCCTACACCATCTTAATCTGGTGATCTACCCACTAAAACTAATTCAGCCAAGCCACCTCTCCAGTTGTGTCTGCCATTGAAAGACAGACCTCCTGCAAGTAGGAATAGAGACACTCAAAATCCCGCTTTCGGAGTCTGGACACCGGGGCTCCAGTTCGACATCAATGCACAAAATCACCAAAATTTGATTATTCATGATAGGCATTCTTCATTCCGATCTAAAAAACTCCTTGTTTTAACAAACCGGCAATGGCATTAAGATTCTCAAAAGGTTACCAATTTCCCCGAAACCTCATACAAGCAGTACGAATAAATTGACTCTTTCTTGGTAAGTTTCAGTAAACCCAAGGTATGGATTACATATTATTTTTTAAGAGTAGCCCCAGGGTTTTGAGTATAAAACCACCCATATTTTGTCTTCATCCTTCCTTAAAATTCAGGGAAACCTTGGGGAACAATTTAATCTTGGTGAGTTTTTCCTCTTGCCCTGAAAGATGATGCCCCTTGATCACGCTGGTCAAGCCGCATCCTGATCTCTTTATGGGGTCTTAGGGTCAATCGGGGTTTTGGCACGATTGTCTGCCCAGTTACTAAGTTCAAGGTAAAACGTTGGGCAATGGTAGCCAACACCAAGAGGATCTGCATTTTGGCAAATGCTTCCCCGATACAGAACCGAATGCCCCCCCGAATGGGAAGTACGAGAATTGGGGTCGTTCTTTTTTTGCCGATTCTGTAAACCGTTCGGGATTGAATTGTTCCGGATTTGACCAATAACGACCATTCCGATGCATAGCATAGGGGCAGAGGTACAGTTTGGAGCTGGCCGGAATGGAAATACCGCTAGGCAACACATCATGGTTTTTGGGGGTGCGAACAAACAACCAGGTTGGAGAGAATAACCGTAAAGATTCGCCCAAGACCATTGCGGTGTACCGCAATTTTGGTAGGGCTCCAACATCCGGAACGCGACCTTTCAGGATTTCCTCTAGCTCAATCAAAATTTTCGATTGTACATCGCCGTGTTGGCTGATCAGATACCATGTCCAGGTCAAGGCGTCCCCTGTTGTTTCAAGACCTGCACTGAAGACAGTCAATACTTCATCACGGATCTGCTGGTCAATCATCCCGGTCCCATCTTCGTATTTGGCCTGCATAAGGAGGGATAACATATCGTGAGGAGGGTAGGGGATTTCTCGTCTTCGGTTAATCTCTCGGTAAAGGGTCTCCTCGATAATTTTTCCTGCCTGACGGTAATCACGTGCTATTTTAGGGGGGATATATTCTGGAAAGGGCAGCAAAGAAAAGTACACATGGTTAAGATATGTTCTCCGAATGGTAATGGCTTTGCCCAATTCGCCCATCCGATCCTCAAAATTTTGACCAAAAACGGTCTTGATGATATTGCTTTTAGCAAGGCTCATCATTTCCTCTCTAATATTCACTTCGGTCTCACCCTTCCACGTGGCAAGTTTTTGTTCGGTCTCATTTGTGATCGTCTCCGCAAAGGCCTGGATGGACGTTCGATAGAATACCGGTTGCATCATCCGCCGCTGACGAAGATGGACCGATCCCGAGCTGGTGACCAGACCATGGCCGGATAATCGTTTCCCACGCGGACTGCTGAGGCGAGGCCCTTTGTCAAAGTTCTCTGAATTGGTTACCAGTACATGCTTGATGTCCTCGGGATTATTCAGCAGGAAGGTGAGCTCGCCGATTTTCAGTTTCACCACATCTCCATATTGATCCGCACACCGGCAGAGAAATCCCAATCTGTCATAAAAAATTGGGGGATATGGCCCAACAAGGGAAAACCCCTCGGCCCCGTAGCCTCCCTCTGCGCTTTATCCGTGTTCAAATAATGTCCCCTATCCGACAAATTTCATGCAAAAGAATCCGCTTCTTTTTCCTGATTTCCGACCTTATTTGGTGTTTACGCTCCAAGCAAGAATTCATTGGATGATGGACCGATAGACTCCCGTGACTTCGGACAACAGCGCTGTGAGGTCAAGTGCAATTCGTCCAATTCCATTATGAATGGAAGTCATTTCTGCACCTGCCGGCATGGCACCAATTTTCCTCAGTAAATCCGCGACTCCATTACTTTGTTTCCATGATCGTGATACCTCGAAATGCGAGCCACATCCCCTATACTTCAAGAGCATGCACCACGATGGAGCAGGCCAATACCGCTTCCTCTTCAAGGTACTTCGACGCAAAACCTAAGGTCTCGGGCTCCGCCACACCGGTTTTCCCATCATGGACATCTTCATTGAATTGAAATTTCCTGCTCTATTCACACATCATTTTCTCAGTGAACTAACTCCCCCCCTAGAGCCATTAGCGCCATTCGGTCGCTGACAAGGATTGTCCCCGGTAAGCAGCCAACATCCCGGGGATCTCGAGAACGTTTGTCACCACGGTGAGGGCCAATGCCAGGGGCAGCTCGTAGGTCTTCACGTTGTAATACCGAAAACAACGTAAACAATCACAGACGCTGTTGAAAATCTTACCCCCCACAATCAATGGAATGGCGGGAATGCCTAAGCGAATCAATCGAGCATACGGAAGCCGGTCATCCCGGAGGCGAGTAATAACCGTGCTATACCCGTAATTACGTCGTATGTCCCGCTCCATAGGCCAACCTTCGAAATCGTGCACCACCACCAGCTCAGGGTCGTACCATAAAGTTTCACCGTTTCGAAGAAAAGCCTCGGACTGAATTCGTGACGCGAATGCGCCAAGACCAAGGGGAAGTGGATGGCGACGAAAGACCTCACGTCGAAAGCAGGCCGCATTCCCAGAAATGAACTGGATTGGGCCATGGTGTCCGGGATCAAGATATG
>JAOUGQ010000263.1 GCA_029865515.1 Nitrospirota bacterium | reverse complement strand
TCCCCCCATTCTGTGCGTTATTCGAATGACTTCTGAGTCGGCAAAGGTGTGTTCTGTGGTGTTCCCTTAACTTTTGTTCAGATCCAACCGATACATGAAACAGGGTCCAAAGTTGCCTTGAAGATTCCCGATAAGGAGGTGTCTGATGGGAGGCTTCAGAGATGGTCCGCTTGTCGGTACAGTTCCTTGGGTAACAGCCCTGTTGTTCTGGGCCATTCCCCTTCCTTCCTGGGCATGTGATTCTCAACTCAATCCTCACGCGTTTCAATCAACCGACTTAAGCCAAAACGACCTCCTGCCCAATGGCATGCTGGCCATTCGCTATGCGGAGACGAGTGAGGAAACCTCTCCACATGTCAGTGTGCATCGTGTCATGATGACGTTTCCGGGTCGACAATTGACTCTTCCCGAAGCCAAAGACCCCCAATACGTCATTGTGGAAGTTGATGGCACGGTCGGGTGGCTCACCTATCTCATCGCAGCCCACGCGCTCTTTTACGGAGTCGGTCAAGATGCCTTGGGATTCCCTGAGCGAATGTGGATCGATCCCGAAGAAGACGGGCTCAATGGCAACGAACACATCAATGGCCGAGAGCCCGATTCAGGGAAATGAGTCTGTCGTGATGTTCACGGGGATCCGGGATCGGATCGTACGTTGCCTTACCGTCTAATTCATCGAGCAGGCACCGGGTCCACGGGGATCCCCGCAGGATCCGCAGCTGCCCGGATCTGAAAAATTCATTCCCCCATCCGTTCCCCCAACCGCAAATCCCGTAAGTTGTTTGTCCAAGCTCGTTGCCTGACAGTGTGGACATTCCGGGATGGTGGAGCCATGCACAAGGAGTTCAAACTGGTGTGCGCAGGCTTGGCACTTGTACACAAAAATCGGCATCGTTTCTGGACCTCCTTTTGAGTGAAATGGTAAGACATTATAGGCGACCATTTCTGAAGGTGACAATGGACAGGTGCTGAGGACTACCTCAACTGTCGCCGGAAAAAGGAGAAAAGTATGCACCATGAAGAACAGTCCTTCACCCTGCGGTTTTCCTTAGAAGCCCGGTTTCCCGAAGAGTATGAGGGCGATGAAGACGAACTGGTGTGGACGAAGGATTGGGAAACGCGTGTGAAACCGGATATCATTAAAAGCATATTCCACACGCTTAAATTTTACCCTGACTGGGCGGCGCGATTTCGAAATCGTGGCATGGCCGCCAGTGAGGAAATTGAAATTGTGTTAGAGAAGGATTTTTCCAGGCCTCGTACATGAATAGACCACGTTTTTCTCTCATACATGTTCTGTTTTATCTAGGGATGTTGGCATTCTGGGCTGGTATGCAGCCGAGCTCCAGCCAGGGGCAAAATCTGACCTATACGCCAACCCCCAGCAATCCGGTTGGCCGGGCCCCGCAAGCCATTACCACGGGAGATTTCAATGGGGACGGGTTGTGGGATTTGGCCACGGTCAATGGCACATCGGACGATGTCTCGGTGTTGTTAGGAAACGGCAATGGCACGTTTCGATCGGCAGTATCCTTTGGTGTCGGAAAAATTCCACTGGCGCTGGTTGCCGAGGATATGGATGGTGATGGCCTCGTCGATCTGGTTCTGGCATTAAGCGGATCGGATCAAGTGGTGGTGCTGAAAGGTAAGGGCACAGGCCTGTTTCAGAAGCTGGCCAGTCAGGATGCGGGCAAGGGGACGACATTTTTAGCTGTCCGGGATGTGAATGGAGACGGATGGAGTGATGTCGTGGCTGTGAATAGCGGAAGATTTGGTTATTACCCGCCGTTTAATCTGGCCGTGCTGTTGAATGATGGAAAAGGGGGATTACAGACACCCGTGACCTACGAAAATGAAGGGCGGGAAGGCATGTTTCCCACCGGCGTGCTGGTCGAGGATATGACGGGCGATGGTAAGCCGGATTTCACCGTCACCTGGAGTCAGCCGAGTTGGAGTTCCCCGAATGGGCTTGTGTCCATTCTGAAGAATACCGGGGATGGCACATTTTCCCCCTACACAGAACTTAAGCCTGGCTTCACGTTGAGTGCGATTCAGGGGGCGGATGTCAACCATGATGGATTGGTGGACCTGGCCGTGACCAGCCTTTTTTCGGACACCGTTCGTATTCTGCTCCAGCGAGAGGGAGGAATCTTTACCGAATTGGATCCGATGAAAGTGGGCTTTGCGCCGGTGGGGATCATTCTTCGGGATTTCGACGGAGATCACGAGCTGGATTTGGTGGTGGTCAATCGTGATTCTAATAGTTTGTCCATGCTCTTGGGCAATGGGAAAGGGCTCTTTTCTTCAGCAGGGCATTTTGGAGTCGGTGCCACCCCGTCCGGGGTTGCCGTGGAGGACTTTGATCGGGATCAGTTTCCTGATTTAGCAACTTCCAGCACCAATTCGGATGGGGTCTCGGTGTTGTTGAGCGGGGGAGGAGCGATTCCCTTACCGAGTGTCAGTACCGATGCTCTGGTATTTGAGGTCGACACCGGACATGCCCAGCCATCTCCACAAATCGTTCGGCTGTCCAACATCGGTCTGGGACTGCTTAAAATTGTGGATGTGGGGATTACCGGCAATAGCGCGGATGCCTTTTCGTTGGCGAATAACACCTGCCTGGGTGTCACGTTGCATACCGGCGATTCCTGTATGCTGCAGGTGGGATTCGCTCCACACGATCAGGGAAGTCATCATGCTACCCTCACCATTCAGGATAATGCCAGCGGGGGTCCCCGTCTCGTGGCGCTGAAAGGTCTGGTGAAAAGCTGAGTGAAGTCGTTCGTAACAAAGTTGTTCGTTTGAACCGACCGTATTGACCCTCCGGTTCCTGACAATTCATATTCTACCCTTCAAACCTTACAGGATAATCCGGTATTGTCTGCTCAGTTCTTTGTAGGAGAGTGTTGAATAATAATGATTGCCAAGGGCAACTAGGCTCACAGACACGTTGAATGTTAGAGGCATCGGGGCGGTTCAAAAAAGTCCGTCCAGCAAGGCCGCAGCCCTTTTTGCGCGCGGAGCGTACATGCCGTACGTGAGCACGGAAAAATGGCGAGAACGCTGCTGGCGACTTTTTTCAACAGACCCTGCAGGAGAGTGTAATTCATGGGCATTTCCGACCAAGCCAGCCAAAGCCTATGGGTGGGTATTGATATCGGGGGGACGTTCACGGACTTTGTGATCTATTCCCCCGTCGACCAGTCACTTCAACGGTATAAGGTCTTATCGACGCCTCCTGATCCTGCCGAGGCTGTGCTGCAAGGGTTATCACAACTTCCGCAACACCTTAGCCGCCACATTGTTCATGGTTCCACCGTGGCGACCAATGCCATTCTGGAACGCAAAGGGGCGAGAACGGCTCTTGTCACGACCAGCGGCTTTCGGGATATCCTGCTGATCGGTCGGCAGGATCGTCCTGATTTATACGATATATTTCCAGACGTGCCGTGCCCGTTAGTCCCGCGTGAGTGGTGTCTGGAAATGCCGGAACGGGTGGACTTCCAGGGAAACATCGTCACGCCTCTTCAGATAGACGCCATCGAACCAATTCTCGAATCCCTACGATCTAACGATATCCATTCGGTGGCGGTGTCGTTTCTATTTTCGTTTGTGAATCCGGCCCATGAGCAATGGGTGACGAATCGCCTAAGAGAAGAAGGATTGTTTGTCACCGCTTCTTCGGAGCTTCTGCCGGAATTCCGGGAATATGAGCGGACGAGCACGACGGTTGTGAATGCCTATGTGTCTCCCGTACTCGATAAATATTTGGGACGGTTGGAGCGGGAAATGGCGCCCACAGAATTTCACATTCTGCAATCCAATGGTGGCAGGATTTCGGTGGAGCAAGCTCGTGGGCATGGGGTACGTTCCATTCTTTCGGGACCAGCGGGCGGAGTCGTGGGCGCGCGGTATCTGGCCGGGTTGGCGGGCTTTCATCGCATCCTGACGTTTGATATGGGCGGCACGTCAACCGATGTCTCGTTGGTCGATGAGAACATTCATGTGACCACGGAAGCGGAAGTGGGGGGGTGTCCCATTCGAGTTCCGGTGATTGATTTGCATACGGTGGGTTCAGGAGGAGGTTCAATGGCCACGGTGGATGCGGGCGGCAATCTAAGAGTCGGACCGCAAAGTGCGGGAGCCGATCCGGGACCGGTCTGTTATGGACGGGGGGGAATGATCCCCACCGTGACGGATGCCCATGTGGTTTTGGGTCGATTGCCCACTGACGGGTTTTTAGGTGGCCGGATGACGTTGGACGTGCAGGCGGCTCAGGGGGCCTTCGATGCATTGAGCCGACAGGTTGTGGTATCACCCCGTCCCGGGTTGGATAAGCGGCAAACCTTGGCGTTGGGCATGATCCATATTGTCAATGCTCATATGGAGCGGGCGTTGCGGGTGATCTCGGTGGAACGGGGAAAAGACCCGCGGGAGACCGTGTTGGTGTCGTTCGGGGGTGCAGGGGGGCTGCATGCGTGTACCTTAACCAAAACC
>JAOUGQ010000262.1 GCA_029865515.1 Nitrospirota bacterium | reverse complement strand
AAATCCCTACTTTATGTTACGCACTTCTTCCTTTGTATTATCTAACTTCTTTGACCATATCGATGGCTCCGCAGGGGCATTCCTCTGCACACAAGCCACATCCTTTACAATAGTCATAATTCACTTCGTACCGTTGACCGGGACCCAATTTGATGATGGCGTTGTCCGGACACACGCCATAACATGTATCGCACTCAAAGCAATTCCCGCAAGAGAGGCATCGTCTGGCTTCGAGCAACGCCGTGTCCTTATCCAAACCACCAACCACTTCCTCAAAGCTGGCCCGGCGTCTCGCCAGATCCAGGTAGGGTTGGCGACTCTTGTCGGCATCGGTGTAGTACCAGGTGTTGAGACGATCATAGGTGGCCACAGCATTGGGCGGTGATTTCACATAATCACATCCGCGGAGATATGCATCGATATGCCTGGCAGCTTTTTTCCCATGGCCGGTGGCCACCGTAACCGTGCGCTCCGCGGGAACCATATCTCCCCCCGCAAACACACCCGAACGCCCCGTCATCATCGAGGGATCCACCTGAATCACCCCATCAGAGGAAATTTCCAATCCCGGCACCTGCGCTAAAAACCCGGTATCCACTTCCTGGCCGACCGCCAGAATCACCGTGTCGGCTTCCAACGTTTCAAACTGGCCGGTGGGTTGAGGGCGTCCCTGTTCATCCAGTTTCATTTCCTCAACAGTCAGCGTCGTCTCATCCACCTGCCTGATCATATTCAGCCATCTGGTAAGTACACCCTCTTCAAGGGCTTCCTCCACTTCAAAATCATGAGCCGGCATATGCTCCCGATCCCGCCGATAAATCAGGATCGTTTCCTCGGCACCCAGTCGTTTGGCGGTTCGTGCCGCATCAATAGCGGTATTACCTCCTCCATAGACCGCCACCCGACGGCCGATCTTTGGAGCCACCTCTCCATCCATGCCCTTCAGAAATCCCAAGGCATCGATCATCCGGCCGGCATCCCGGCCGGGGATATCGACCCGCTTACTCAGGTGGGCGCCAATAGCCAGGAACACGGCATCGAATCCGCCTTCTTTGATAGCCGTTTCCAAATTCTCGACTTTTTGATTCAGTTGGATCGCCACGCCCATGGCGACAATTCTGGCAATTTCGGCATCCAGGATATTCCGGGGTAACCGGTACTGTGGAATTCCAAATCGCATCATTCCCCCCGGTTTCGGCCCTGCTTCGTAGATAGTCACTGCATGCCCCAGACGGGCAAGATGATAGGCAGCCGAAAGCCCGCTGGGCCCAGCCCCGACAACCAACACCCGCTTTCCAGTAGCCACGCCCGGCTCCATCTGCCATCCCTGCTCAATCGCATAATCGCCTAAAAATCGCTCAACGGCATGGATGCTCACGGCCTCATCCAGTTGGCCACGATTACACGCGGTTTCACACGGGTGGTAACACACGCGGCCATGAATCGCCGGGAAGGGATTATCTTCCATAATTTTGCGCCAGGCCTGTTCGTATTTCCCTTCCTCTGCCTCATACAACCAGCCTTGAATATTTTCACCAGCCGGACACGCCTGATTACAGGGCGGAAGGTGGTCAACATAAATCGGACGCATCGTCCGCCAGTTGCCGGTATGATTGGCCAGGCTTGAGGCAGGATTCAATGTGATGGCAAAGGGCTTTTGCTCCATTTTATGCCTCAGAAGAAAGTAGCTGATACAAATGAATATTGGCATCCGCCATCGCTTGAATCGCTCCAAGAGCACTCTCATCCCGAGGATGAAGGAGATGATTAAACCGCCCTTGAAGTTCCAGATAGCGCTCGACAGGAACTTTGTTCCGGATACGCGTTCGATCGGTCACGTGGCCCCCTTCGGCTTCAAACAAGGGGAATAACCCGCTTTCCACAGCCAGACGCGCGACCTTGATCGTATGCGCGGGATCCGATTTCCAGCCAAGCGGACATGGCACATGGATATGGATATACCGTGCCCCCCTGATGGCCATGGACTTCGTCACTTTGGCTTCCAGATCATGCAGGTCGGCCACCGAGGCCGTGGCCACATAAGGAATCCCGTGGGCCATCGCAATCCGCGGAAGGTTTTTTCCGACCCCCATGGGATTTCCGGGGTCTGTTCCCACCGCCTGTGTCGTATTGGTCCAGGCGCGTGGCGGCGTGGACCCTGAACGTTGAACGCCCGTGTTCATATAAGCCTCATTGTCATAACAGACATACAAGACATCGTCATTGCGTTCGAACATACCGGACAAACACCCGAACCCGATATCAACGGTCGCGCCATCCCCACCCTGCGCGATGACCCGGATATCCGTTTTCCCTTTAGCCCGCAAGGCTGCCGCCACGCCGCTCGCCACCGCCGGCGCATTGCCGAACAACGAATGCAGCCAGGGAATCTGCCAGGCGCTTTCCGGATAGGGACTGGAGAAGACTTCCAGACAGCCGGTGGCATTCACCGCCACCATCTGACGATGCGTGGCGCGCATCACGGCATCTAGCGCATAACGGGCGCCCAGAGCTTCTCCACACCCCTGGCAGGCGCGATGACCTGAATCGAGCGAATTGGTTCGATCCATCCCGGCTTGCACGGTGCGATCGGATTCATCCAGCAACCGGTTGCCAACCGTAAAGGTCCCCGTTTGATAAAATTTCACCCGTTGATAGGACATACCGGCCTCACTATTTGGATTAAACAGGCTTGGCGCCAGGGACGCCCATCTCCCGAAGCAGATTTTCCGGTGTGGGTCCCGAACGCCGTTGTTCCTGTTGCCTGGTCAATTCACGATTAATCGCTTCCCAGTTCAGGTCGAGAAAATGGGGTTCCTCCAGGCCTTCCAGGCACGCGCGTTTCACGGTATCAATCACCGACGTTTTAGGAATTGGCCGACCGCCAAGTCCGGCGATAACCGTGTCCACGATAATCGGTAACCCCCGAAGAGCCATCTTCACATCACTGGACACAATGCCACCCTTTCCCATTGCCAGGTCTTTTTCAATAACAATAATCCGCTTAGCATCCTGGACGACATGACGAAGAACATGGGAGGGAAAGGGACGAAACGAACGTAAAGCCACTGACCCGACCGGCCATCCCTCTTTCCGTAAATCATCCACCGCATCTTTAATCGTGCCATTCACCGATCCCAGGGCCAGCAGAATCGTTTCTGCGCCTTCCGTCTCATACGGGTCCAAGAGACCACCAGACGGTCGCTGAAAGATGTCTTGAAAAGCTTGAGAGAGTCGTGGGATCGCCTCTAACGCCCGCACATGCTTGTGATGGGCGAGATAGCGAACCTCGGCATAGGCTTCCGGCCCGACCATCGCGCCAATGGACACGGGGTCCTGCGGATCTAACACTTGAACCGGCTCAAACGCCGGCACGTACGCATCCACCTGCTCCTGCGTAGGAAGATCCACCGACTCATAGGCATGGGTGAGAATATAGCCATCCATACATACCATCACAGGGCAACTGAGTTCCTCGGCCAGACGAAACGCCTGAATGTGAAGATCGACGGCCTCTTGATTATCCTCGGCATACAATTGAATCCAACCGGAATCCCGCATGGACATGCTGTCCGAATGATCGTTCCAGATGTTGATCGGTGCGCCAAGTGCACGATTGGCAATAGTCATCACAATGGGCAGTCCCAATCCCGCCGCGTTATAGACCGCTTCCGCCATAAACAACAGTCCCTGACTCGTCGTTGCGGTATACGTTCGCGCACCCATGGCTGACGCTCCGATCAGCACACTTAATGCCCCGAACTCAGATTCAACGTTGAGGAATTGACAGTTGCCGACCTCTCCCGCTTTCACCTTCCGTGAAAGGGTTTCAACAATATGGGTTTGCGGAGAAATCGGATAACACGCCATCACTTCAGGCCGGCATAAAGCGACGACATGGGCCACGGCTTGAGATCCTTCAATTTGTTTCTTCATGGTATCCTCATGATCATACACGCCATTGAGTCAGACCTTGGTCATGTTGGCGGCCACATAGTCATACACCTCAGCAGCCACAGCCACATTCAATCCCCCCATCCCTCCAGAAAACTTGTCTTTAATCGCCTTATTCACGGAGGCTTTGGTGACTTCCCCGGTCAGGGCCGCATAGCCGGCAACCATTCCAATATTCGCAAACGGTCGCCCCACGTGTTTCATGGCCAAATCGGATGCCGGGAGCGTATACATCTGAACGCCGGGATGTTGGGTGACAAAATCTGTAAGATGAAGTGCTTCCACATTTCGTGTGGAATTAATAAGGACGATAGCCGGTGCTGTTAACCCGCCAAAGACCTCCACCTGATGAAGCAGGGTGGAATCCTGTATCAGTAACACATCCGGATGATAAACGGGCTCCCGGCTGCGAATCGGTTGAGAATCGATCCGGCAGAATGCCGTGACGGGTGCGCCGGTCCGTTCAGATCCAAAACTGGGAAAAGCTTGCGACGCCTTCCCATCCTGGAATGCCGCTAACGCGAGCAACTCGGCGGCGGTAACCACCCCC
>JAOUGQ010000261.1 GCA_029865515.1 Nitrospirota bacterium | reverse complement strand
TCTTGGTTCACCGACAACTCCCCCAGCCAAGAAGTAAGGGTTTCCAATATTAATGCGGTACATCTTTGTAACTGCACCTCGGATTCCTTTCCGGTATCGGATACGAGTCGTCGATGCTCTTGCTCCAACACATCTTGAAGGTGACGTATTTGGGCAGGCGTGACAGTGGATAAAAATATTGTGCCAGGCGAAGAAGCGTGTGCAGCGAGATGAACGCGAAAGTTTTCTACTGAACCGAAGATGTTCTCTTGTTCGGCTTGACTTAGCCTATTTTCACAAAATTGATCTATTTAAGCCGGAAATTGCGCATATTGGGGAAGTCCTTGGCGGCGATGCCAAACATGAAATTTCTCAATCTGGTGATTCAAATATTCTTCTTGAGATGCAGAAAGATCGAAATACCCATCCAGTTTCCACAGCAGAATCCAATCAGCCGTCGAATACGTTAGATGGAACGCGCTGCAGGAAATCAGCAAGGGGCACAGAAGCAGAAGCCTCAAAAACCCTTGCCAATAAGACCGTTCCAGGAAAATCAAATCTTGCATAGGAGCCTTGCAAAAAAAATCGGGTTCAGTGACAAAACACTGGATCAGTTTAACCTGACCGTTCACCTCGCAGCAGCAATGAGGGAGGTCCCTGTGTGACATGTAACTGACGAAAACCAAAGGCATGAGAATAGAAAAGACGGGATTCGGTCGATGAATCTGATCGAGTCATTTTACCCAGGAAAGGCCAAAGCCCGTTCTATATCAGTCCGAATTTCATCTGAAAGGGGTATGACATCAGAAGAACACCGATCAATCACTAACTGGCGCGATCAATGAAGAACTTTTCGAAATTGTACCGGACTTCTCTTTGAGAAGGGCCTTAAGTCGTTCAATAGGCAAATAGAGGAAAGTCCACTCCAAATTGTGTCGCGGCAAAGAGAGCAATCTCTTCATTCGTCTCGAGTTCCTGACCGTCAAAATCGTTAGAAGGGAAAGCCAACACTTCTAAGCTCTGAGATTGATAGCAACGGAAAAGTTTCTGTAAATCTCTGAATTGAGCTGTATGCCCGCAACCACTTGTTGTATTCACAATGAAGTAAAATCTTTTCATTTATCAACACTGTTTTTTATGGTTGCTGTGGTAAACTCACCGCTGCTTTCTTAGTAGATAGTAAGTACAATCGAAGAATTGTTTTTAGCTGAATTCATGATAAGTCATCGATAAGGGTTGCACATAAATTTCTTTGGGATTGGCAGGTAAAAAAGGACTAAAGGACCACTAAGCATTGGGGCGCAACAACACCATACGGGAAAGGCGGTTTTCAGCGCAGTGGGGAGGAGTTTTAATGCGGCAACCAGTATTTCACCTTGTGCGCCTGGCTATATGCCTGAGTCTTATTTTTTCAGGCTGTGCGACCATGATGACTGGCAGAACACAGCAGGTTGTTATCACATCGAACCCGTCTGGAGCTATCGTCAAAATAGATGAAAAAGAGCTTAAAACCCCCGCCACAGTAACGTTGAGCAAGAAAACTTCTTACATTGCGGCCATTGAAAAACCCGGCTTCGAATCTGTGGTTGTAGAGATTAGGCGTCGCCCTTCGTGGTGGAACTTGTTGGATGTCGCATGGGTTTACCTTCTTCCCGTCCCGCTGATTTATGATATTAATACAGGTGGGTTCTGGGTTTTTTTAGAGAATACCTTCCACGTTGATCTAAAACCGGAGTCTGCTGAGACTCTCTTTAGCGGCACCCCCCCTGTGAAGAAGAGCGAAAGTGATCAAGAGCCTCCGTCTTGGTCTGGTGAAATATCAATCATCCCGGTCGTCATGCCGGTCCCCGTATCGCCTTTCCCCGAGCGATTAGCCGTTGTCGCCGAGTCCACGACCTCCGGTCACCCTTTTCTCGCTTGGCTTGATGTTGCCCTGAATTTCCTGCGTAAACGTCATCCTGCCATGGTTATTATGGAGCGAGATGCCAGTCAATTTATTACCAATGAAGCCTCAAGTCAGTACAGCGGACGTTTTGATGAGGAAAGTACCGTTCGAATGGGAAGACTGGTGGGTGCAGACACTCTGCTGACTTACCGGCTTGAACCATTCCCCGAGGAAACCCTTGAGATTCGCGCAAAACATGGCGGGGACATATCGGGAGAAGTCGAGATGCGACTTCTCCACGTGGAATCCGGTCTCACAACCTTTCGTCAATCGGGAGTGGCAACGGTGAAAATCGCGAGCCCCAAAGAAGGCATGACATGGCCAAAGGATCTGGTTCATTTGGCGCATCGAAAAGCTGTCAAAAAGGCCACGTCCTATGTGCTCGCTGCCTTGGTCACTGCCTTTGGGGACAATCCCCTAGGGTTAGTCCCTAGTCTGGCAACCCCGGGAGAAGGCGTGATGGTGGAAGGTGTCTTGAATGGCGGACCTGCCGATCAGGCCGACCTCAAAAAGGGTGATCGAATATTGATGATTGACGGCCGCCCCCTGGTAGACTGGACCACTCGGGTATCACTTCCAGCAACCCTGACCATTGAGCGGGACGGCAAGAGGGAGCAAGTCATACTGAAAAGTGACTTCGATTGACACTCTTTAAAATACTTCAACAAAATTTGTTGATGGGCTAAGTGGGTGAACTTCGAACTTTCCTGACAGATAAGTTAGGACCAATAATACTTGTTTTTCAAGTCTACGAAAGCAATCTCCATTTTTTGACAGGGCAAAAGTGAAAGTGGGGAGGGGAACTCATGAAACGAGAATCAATTTTTAAGGCTGGAGGGACCTCCCCAATATGCTGGGTCTGACCGGCCACGCTAGTGAACCATGATTTGAGCAATCATTTGTCGATCGCTAGGCTTCGAGAAAGCGGACTCGTCTATTTTCAATCATCGAACGGAGGATTCAGGCTAAAGGAGGTGTCTTTGAGTACGATCTGTTGTGAAGGAGGATTCTGTCTTAATGAATGCCCGATTCGGTCTATGTGCTGCCGGGAAATTCGGTCGAGGTCAAGATCAGTCCATCCATGAGCCATACAGCCACTTGTCCCGTACTTCGATTCTGCCAGATCACATCGGCTTTACCATCCCCATCTGCGTCGCCCACCTGCGCAATATGCCACTCCGAAGGCATGCCCGTTAAGAACCCTGGCCTATCAATCGCCGTTCCGTTCATTAGCCAGATCCCCACCAGACCGTTTCTGCTGTTACGCCAAATCACATCCGTCGTCCCATTGCCGTCCATATCGCCAAAACCTTTTATCTCCCATTCTGGTGTCGTACCCCCTGGAAATCCGACGGAGGTAATCGTCAGTCCATCCATCAGCCAAATGGCCAATACCCCATTGTTATGCTGCCACATGATGTCCGTTTGCCCATCCGCGTTCACATCGCCGGTCCCAATAATCCGCCACTCCAGGGGCACACCGGTCAAGGTACGGAATGCGGTAATCGTTGTCCCATCCATGAGCCACACCGAAACGGCCCCATTTGCAGTATTTCGCCAGATGAAATCGGTTCTTCCATTGCCGTCCATATCCCCCACTCCCTCCATCACCCAATCCACGGCGGCGCTACCGGGAAAGCTCACGGACGCGATGGTCAACCCATTCATCAACCATATGGCAACCGCGCCATTTGTTGTATTGTGCCAGACGATATCAGCCATGCCGTCATCATTTACATCACCCACCCCCTCGATCTTCCAATCTAACGGAACAGCACCCATGAAGCCGGAAGAAGTAATTTTACCGCCATCCATCAACCAAGCTGCCACAACACCCGTTTTCTTATTGCGCCAGACGATATCGGCCTTGGCATCCCCATTGAGATCATTACCCACGGTGGCACGGGGAGACGGTTCGTTTGGAGGAGGCTGCAGGCCGAGAAAGACCCCCGATTCTGAGGTAAAGGTCACACCCTCTGGTAGGGTCAATCGGATGGTTGCACTCGGATCGCTGACATCGATGAGCTTATTCGTCTCTACCCTAGCCGATAAAAAAGCTTCAATGGGTACGACTTGCTCATCAACTACCGTGAGGGTGACTCCCAGTACCTTCCGATCTGGTAAGGGAAGGCCAAGGGCCCGATCGCTCACACCTCCGAGACGAATGATGGCATTGGTAAAACAATTGGAGGACAAATTTTCACAGGAGGGGGAACCATCGACCCTCATAGAAAACTTGATATCAGCAGAAGGTAAACCTGGATCCAGCTTGAACGTCAAGTGATCATTAACGTGAATGGAAGCCAGTCCCATGCCTGATTGAGGGCTTTGATCAGGGGTCGTAGCAGAAACTTTTAGTGCGAGGCTCCCGGTGGCCAAATTTACAGTGGCATAGGCAGAACCGGTTTCACCGCCCGGTCCTATCACCGGACCGGTGTCTAATTGGATTTCTGTACGTCCGTTTTCCTCAGAAACGGAATGTCCCCCTATTGGACCTGATACACCAATCTCGATTTTATAAGCTGGAGATTCTGACGGGACGGAAATAAATAAAAACCCCATCAGGGCTAAGGCCAGGAGGGAC
>JAOUGQ010000260.1 GCA_029865515.1 Nitrospirota bacterium | reverse complement strand
GGCTTGCGCATACGCGCTCCCGTATCCGGACTATGGTCGAGGCAGTGGTTGCGATGCCTCTTGTGTTGCCGCCCACTGTGCTCGGATTCTATATGCTGATTGTATTGGGCCCTCATGGGTGGATTGGAGGCGTCGCGAAAGAAGTGACCGGTTCGGCGCTTTCGTTCACCTTCACGGGGCTCGTCATTGCCTCCGCGTTGTATTCGCTGCCGTTTGTGGTTCAGCCTCTGCATGGAGCCTTTGAGTCAATCGGAAAAAAGCCGTTAGAGGCGGCCTGGTCGCTCAGGGCCTCAAAGCTTGACACCTTTCTGACCATTGCTTCCCCCATGGCCTCTCGTGGTTATCTCACGGCCATGGTCCTTGGCTTTGCGCATACACTTGGCGAATTCGGCGTGGTCTTGATGGTGGGCGGAAATATCCCCGGAAAAACGAAAGTGCTCTCCATCGCGATATACGATCATGTCGAAGTGTTAGAGTATGCCCAGGCCCATGTCTTATCCGCAGGGCTTCTCCTCTTTTCGTTCCTGGTCCTGCTTATGGTCTATACGGTCAACCGGCGCCTGCCCATCCATGTCTTATGAGTGAGTTGAGCGCCCGCTTCGATGTGGTCTTCCCCTCGTTCCGTCTACAGGTAAAAGCAAGTCTACCTGCTGAGGGTATCACGGTTGTGTTCGGTCCTTCTGGATGCGGCAAGACCACCTTCTTGCGCTGCCTCGCCGGATTAATACGATCTCCGACCGGTTTTCTCGCCCTGGGAGAGCAAGTCTGGCAGGATGAAATCAGGGGCCTCTTTCTTCCACTCTCTCAACGTCCCGTTGGCTACGTGTTTCAAGAACCACGATTGTTCCCTCACCTGAGTGTCCGATCGAACCTGTTGTATGGATGGAACCGGACACCGGCATCGGAGCGTCGTATTTCGCTCGATCAAGTCGTCGCGATTCTCGGCTTAGACTCTCTGTTGGAACGCAGGCCAACCCACTTGTCAGGAGGAGAACAACAACGCGTGGCCATTGGCCGGGCGTTATTAACCAGTCCGCGACTGCTCCTCATGGACGAACCACTCAGTTCCCTTGATATGCCACGCAAGCGGGAAATCATTTCTTTTATCCAACGGCTGGACAGGGAATTCCGTATACCAATTATCTACGTGAGCCATGCACTGCATGAAGTGGTGCAACTTGCCAAGACCCTCCTCCTGCTGAAAGAGGGGAGTCTGGCGGCGATCGGACCACTCGGGGAGGTCTTTTCCCAAGTGGGGATTAGGCGAGTGATTTCGGATAGCCATATTGGCGCAGTCATTGACACTCGAGTGGCCGAACATGACGTGGAATTCGGGCTTACCACCTTGGCTTTTCCCGGTGGGCGGTTGTCGGTGCCTCACCAACATTATTCCATTGGAGATTCCTTGCGAGTGCAGATTCTAGCTAGGGATGTCAGTCTTGTCGCGAGCCCACCCGCCTTTGAAACCAGTGTGCTGAATGTCCTGGAGGCCACCGTCATGGAAATTGGACCCATTGAGTCCAATCAACCGTTTGTGGATATCAAATTGGATATTGGGTGTCCCTTGCTGGCCACTATTACCCGAAAATCATTAGCCGCCCTCAAACTCCGTCCCGGCCAGAAGGTTCATGCCCAAATCAAAGCCGTGGCGCTCATTCACGATTCCCTGGAGTAAGTGTGGAATTTCTGAATCGGAGATGGAGAATAGGTGTGCCCCCGATTCAAAATCTCTTATCCTCCATATGCTGCTTCTGAAACTCCTAACAAAAGATTTGGTTGCTGTAGCGATTCAGGTGGTGTTCCAGACGTCACAGAAATCTTGACGAATAGCAGGGGGAATCTATATTGTCGCTTTTCGATATCGAAATCCGATATTAAAAATATACACGGCCGAATTTTTCATGCCACTCAAAATTCAAGAGCCCACCGGACGAATGATCCGTCAGTTTTTTCTAGGTTTCGTGAAAATTCATATTTTGCACCATGCTGCCGAGGAGCCGGTCTGTGGCGTGGATTTGGCTCAGGAATTGTCCCGTCATGGGTACCGCCTAAGTCCGGGTACACTCTATCCAACCTTGCACGGGCTGGAAGCAGCGGGATATCTCCAATGTCATGTGGAGCTTCGATCCGGACGACGAAGAAGAAGCTATACCATCACCCGCAGCGGGCTGAAGGCTTTGACGCAAGCCCGTCGGCAAATACGAGAACTGACAAAGGAAGTCATGAAGGGAGCGTTGGATTGAGCAGTGGATGCGACCAGACAATCATACTCACTTCTCATGATGGAGTTGACGAATCCATGAAGAGAATAAAGAGAAAAAAAGAAAACGCCGCATACGGTAGGTTCTTTCTTTGAACGTTTCTATCATGTGAATCGGGAATAAATGGCATGTCTTAAGAACGAGGGGCTCAATTGAAACTCATTACCTTCCTGATCGTTATGTTCTTTCTGTGTTCCTATGGCCGAATCGAAACTGTTCATGGACAACAGCTGGAACTGCCGTCTGCCTCAATGACTTTGCTTCAAGCGATTGAATATGCCTTGGAACATTATCCCGCCGTGCGGGAAGCCTTGGCCAAACAACAAGAGGCGAAGTCAGGCATCGATTTGGCGCAAACTACCTATCTGCCGCGGGTGGAAATCGGAGTCCAGGGAAGCCGTTCCACGTTTAATAACGTTTCGGGGATGTTTTTTCCGAATTCATTTTTTCAGCCGATCTCCGGGCCCGATCTAGGACGGAATTCCTACAGCAGTAGCTGGGGCAGTGCCGCGGGCATTCTGCTGGCTTGGGAACCCTTTGACTTTGGGTTGCGGTCGGCCCAGGTGAGTACCGCCCAGACCATGGAGCGTCATTCGCAAGCGTTTATCTTGCTCACCCAACTCGAAGTGGCCTTGGCTGTGGGGGATGCGTATATCGATGTGATCATGGCTCAGGAATCACGCCAGGCCCTTCAAGCAAATTTAAATCGCCGAGTGGTCTTTGGCAAGACGGTGGATGTTCTGGTGCGCAATCAATTACGGGCCGGCGTTGACGGATCACGGGCAGAAGCCGAGATGGCGGTCGCACGAACTCACTTATTGGAAGCAGAGCAAATTGAGCGATCACAAATGGCCACATTAGCTCAGGTACTTGGGAAGGCCGGTGACCAAATTTTGATCAGGGATCCGGTACTGGGAGGCTTCCCTCAAGGATCTGTCTCGGAAAAGAAGGATCCGGCAGAGCACCCTCTGGCCTTAGTCCAAAAAGCCGCAGCCGATATTCCGAAAAAGAGGGAAGAGGCCTTAGCACGCACGTGGGCACCAAAATTCAACCTGCAAAGTTCATTTTTCGGCCGTGGCAGTGGATGGGACAATCGGGGTAATCGAGATAGCGGAGGGGAAGGTTTATTGCCGGATGTGCCGAATTGGTCGGTTGGCCTGACGGCGACTTTTTCCCTGTTGGATTTTTCGACTATCCGTGCGCAAAAACAACAGGAGCATTATCGCAATCTGGCCGAAATGGCTCGCTACGATCGTGTGATTCAAGAGCTGACCGCGCAGCAGGTGAAAGCTCGATCCCTCATGGAGAATACCAAGCGCATTGCCGAAAACACGCCCATACAATTACAAGCGGCTCGCCAGACCGAATCCCAAGCGGCAGCTCAATTTAAAGCCGGTCTGGCCACGGTCGTGGATGTGGCTGAGGCGCAACGGCTCGTGGTTCAGGCAGAAGTGGATGATGCGCGGGCGCGTCTTGGCGTGTGGAAAGCCTTGTTGGCCCTTTCAGGGGTGCAGGGTGAACTTTCCCAATTTTTACAGCTTGTGCAACCTTCCTCCTCTTCCCCTCATCTCAAATGAAGCTTCTCCTTTTTGCACTTCGGCGGCCCGTGACCATTCTCGTGCTGGTTGTGGCCATGGCCTTATTTTCATATCTGGCGGTCAAACGGATGGCCATCGATATCTTCCCGAATTTGGGACAGCCGGCCATTTACGTGGCCCAACCCTATGGAGGCATGGACCCGGCTCAGATGGAGGCTTACCTGGTCTCTTTTTATGAATATCACTTTCTCTATCTTACGGGCATTGAGCATGTTGAATCCAAATCCATTCAGGGCGCGGCATTAATGAAATTGTTTTTTCATCCAGATACGGATATGGATCAGGCTCTGGCCCAAACCGTCGCTTATGTGAATCGATCTCGCGCGTTTATGCCCCCTGGCACGGTGCCGCCCTTTGTCTCGAGATTTGATGCCGGAAGCGTGCCAGTGGGGTATTTGGTTTTTCAGAGCGAGTCACGGGGTCTAAAAGAAATTCAAGATCTGGCCTTGTTCAGAGTGCGTCCAATGTTTTCCGCAGTCCCTGGGGTGTCTGCCCCTCCGCCATTTGGTGGGACGGCCCGAACAATCGTGGTTAAGGTGAATCCTGAACGGTTGCGGGCATTTGCAATGTCTCCAGAGGAAGTAGTGCAGGCCGTGCGAACGGGTAATATGCTCATGCCGGCAGGAAATGTCCGCATAGGAGATTTTGCCTATCTG
>JAOUGQ010000259.1 GCA_029865515.1 Nitrospirota bacterium | reverse complement strand
ATCGAGAAGGCTTCTAGGGAAGTAGACCATGCGGGTATCAAGCGGATTCTGACCGGTCACGAATGGCGATGTCTGGCACCGAACAATCTGAAATGCTGGAATAAGAACCTTGGCTGGTTTGCCGGAAAAGTTTCCCGAGCCGTTGCAAGAAAACTAGGGATTGACACCCATATTGGTTGGATCAAAGCGGCAGACCAAGCCTGTTCTGATTTGACGGCGAATGACGTAGACGTAATCCTTGCGACTGGCGCGCCATTTGCGGCGTTCAGTCTAGCCAAGCGCCTCTCCGAGCGGCTCGGCAGACCCTATGTGCTGGACTATCGCGATCCCTGGACGGGTAATCCTCATGCTGATAGTCTCCAGCCACAATCCGCCATCAGGAGGGAGGCGAGTCTCCTTGAGGGCGCTGCAGCGGTTACGATTGTGTCACCGTCTTGGGGGTTAGCATTGGAGCAGCGTTTTGGTATTGGCCAGAAACTGCATGTCGTCACCAATGGTTTTGACTCAAGCGAGATGGCGTCCGTTAAACCGTACAACTTTGGACATTGTGCATTTGTCTATACAGGGATCTTCTATCCACCCAAACGCAGCATCTCACCATTCCTGACCGCGCTCAAACTCCTCAAGGAGTCTTTAAATGGAAACGGGAATGATTGGTACTTTCACTACTATGGCGTTGACGAGAACCATATTCGTCAAGAGGCAGATCGGTTTGGGCTGAGTGACCGTATGGTGTTCCATGGAAGGGTGCCAAGAGGGGAGGCCTTATCGGCGGTCAAAGGGGCGCGCCTCGCTCTGGTGATCACATCAGTGGCTGAAGAAGAAACACTGGAAGATAAGGGAATCGTCACGGGGAAAATATTTGAAGCTGTTGGACTGGTAACGCCTGTACTTTTGATCGCTCCGGAGGGTAATGACGCGAACGCGATTACCAAGCCAACCGGTTTGGTCACAAGTTTTACGGGCACCCAGATTCAGGGTATGGTATCGTTTCTCAAGGATGTGGTTTGTGGCCAAGCTCCTCAGCCTCAGGATATCGAGAGCTGTTCCTGGTCGACCATCTCGAATAATCTCGATGCCCTTCTACGAGGGGTCGTAGCACGTGATAGCAGTCACGCCCATGTGGGCGGCAGAACCAGTGATCGGAATGGTTCGAGTACGCCTAGGTAGAGATGTTAGGTTGCAGAAAGCGTTCGCGGTGCTTCTTTGGTCAAGGGGCTTATCTTGCAAGCTAAGGAGGGTGGTGGCCAGGACAGTTAGGTGCTGACCGCAAGCATTTGCCACCTATAAGATTTAGCAGGCTGCGGAAAAACGTTTTTGGAGCCTCTTCCGAAGCGTGAACTTCGGTGTCTGGAATGTCCTCTGACTTGCTTGAAAACTGCATTTACTTCGACCAGGACAGGCGAACTGCCCACGCTGAGGCATTTCACCTGCTCGGAAGAAAATCGTGCTTTCTACGGGTTTCACCCAACGAACCAACGAGTTTTTCCGCAGCCTGCTAGAGATTTAGGTGTACGAGGAAAGGCGACGTAGCTTGCATGATCGACCGAACCGTCAGATGGGATCAAAGAACGCCAGCCACTGAAGTACGTGGTGAGGTTCCGTCCAGGTCGTCCCGATCACGCACCGGTTGGCCCGAGCAAGCGTTGATTTTTTCTACGATCGTGATCTTGCCAGTGCAGAATCATTTTCCCAGTGTAGCTGGGATGAGCGTTGGATTTCTCATCTTTGCCGCGATTGCCGGATATGTCATTGTGAATAGTCCAGGGATCCTCGGTAAGGTTTGGCATCATCCCTGCTTTATCGCAGCCTATGCCTTCATCGGAGTCAGCATCTTGCTGGAATTTGCAAGCCCACTTTCTCGGTATGATGAGGTTGTGCGCTTCGCGCAAATGATCGGGGGAGCGGTTTGTCTGGCAGTACTGTGTAGAGATCGGACAGCACTGATTGCGGGTTTATATGGATATATTGCGGCAGCCTTGTGGGTATCCGCATACCTCTATTTGACTTCGTATGGAGTGATACAGGAAATGGGGGAAGCAACGAGCTTCCATCAGGCGAGTAAGGTTCGCGCTGAAGCGTTCGCAGATAAAAGCTTACAGGCCAATGTCAATGCACTGGCTTTTGTATGTAGCCAGGGAGCAATCGTTGCATTCGCCTTGGCGTTAGTGGGCCGGATGAAACATCGCCGTATTCTTTTGCTGGGTATCGCTACCTTCTGCCTCGTGGCCGCGTTCTTGCCGATGTCGAGAGGTGCCGCGGTGATCAGCCTTGTGTCCTTTGGAGCGATTCTCTATGCTCAGGGAATCAGCCACGGGAAAACATTAATTTTTGCTTTTGTCTTGGGCCTAGGCCTCTACATTTTTGTCCCGGAAGCTGTCTGGTCCAGGATGGCGTTCTCGAGCGAGTCGAGAGACGGGAAGATGGAAGGTCGGGCATGGATTTATACCACGGCACTCAACCGTCTACCTGAATATGTCGTGGCTGGCGTCGGCGCGGGGAATTACTATAGTAAGTGGGGATTCGAGAAGGGGTTCGGCAAGGAGCATGATGGATTTTTAACTGTGTATGGTGCGCACAACTCACTTCTACAGATCACGATTTTCTGGGGACTATTTGGTCTTTTGATGTATCTGTGGATCATTTGGTGTGTCTATCGTTCGATTCCATTGCGATGTGGGCGTGATGAGCTTTCCCTTGCGCTGGTGGGGATCATGGTCTCGCTCAGTCTTTGGTTAATGATGTCACACGGTTTTTCAGACAAGTCGTTTGCCTGTGGTCTCGGTATGTTGGTTGGTGCTCGACAGTGGATCTGGCCTACTGGCATCGTATCGGCTGTTGAGGTAGGCAGAATGCCAGCCACCTCTCCGATTTGACCAGTTGCTATTCTAGACTAATCAACGTGTGCATTTTAGATCTACCCAAGAATAATCTAACTTGCTCGGGCGCCTCTGCATATCTGCGATTTGAAGGAGAATAACCATCAGCAGGAAGGTATCCTGCCCTTATTAATGCGTGAGGGGAAGTGGGTCGATGGCCATTCAGGCATTCAGTGATCTGCAGGATCCCAAGTCATGGATTCCCAGGCAGAGTCGACTCCTGTACGTCGTGGGACAACTTGGACTCGGCGGATTAGAGCGGCAACTCTACTATCTCCTCGAAAATCTGGATCGTGCCAGATATCAACCCTCGATTGTCGTTTGGAACTTGAATCCCGATGACAAATACTATCGGGATATTGAAGAGCTGGACATCCCAATCTATGGATTTCCAGCTGTCTGGAACCCTCTATCTAAGTTGAAGGCCCTGCGAGCCTTAGCACGACAGGTCCTACCGGAAGTCATTCATTCGTACGGGTTTCATACAAACTTTGCCGCATACTATGCGGCATGGGGAGCCGGATCGCTGGCGATCGGCTCTTTACGTGGTGACTTTGTCAGGGCTAGGCAAGAGGGGGGAGCATTTAAGGGTGCTCTCAATGCAAGGTGGCCCGACTGCCATATCTCCAACAGTAGAGCATCGGTTGAAAGTACAGATGGCCCTTTCAGGCCTAAACGGGTTTTCGTCGTCCGTAACGCTCTCGATCTCAAGAATTTCAAGTGTGTGAGTGGTACTTTCACCAAGCGGGACTATGTGGCAGCAGTGGGGTCGTTATTACCGGTCAAGAGATGGGATCGACTGCTAAAAGTGGCTCGAGTTCTCAAGACAGTTGTAGGTGACGATATACACTTCCAGATTGCCGGTGATGGCCCGCTGCGCTCCGCTCTCGAAAAGCTTGCAGGCGACTTAGGTATTTCAGGGTGCGTTAAGTTTCTAGGTGCGGTTCATGATATACCGACATTCCTGAGTGGGGCCAAGTTTTTGGTTCATACTTCCGAAAGCGAAGGATGTCCCAACGCTGTGATGGAAGCGATGGCATGCGGACTTCCTGTAGTCGCGATGGAGGCCGGCGAGATTCCCTATCTTGTGGAAGCTGGTAAAACGGGGTTTGTCGTTTCACAAGGTGATGAAGCGATGTTTGTGAGGCGAGTCACGGAACTCTTTAGTGATGATGACCTATGTTCTCGCATGGGGTGGGCCGCCAGAGAAAAAGCGCAGCGTGAGTTCACTTTAGAACGCTTGGTCTTGGAAACGCTGGCAGTTTATAGAGCCGCAGGCTGGAGAGACGAAAGGGTTGACAATCTTTCTACGGCCTCCACGGAGGTGAAAGCCATATAAGCAAGGGGCAGAGATTTTTCCCAGGTGAATGGGTTCCATGAGAAGAGCCAGCTCGCGGAGACAAAACGTCTTATTCGGAGTATTCATAGACGTCGATGTCTGGACCCCAAACCTTGGACGGAAGATCACTTGCTCTTTAGACTATGACGGATCACTGTACCTGGTGAGGTCAAATCAAAGTCACAGCGCGAATTTTTAGAACCTGAGGTAGAAACGGAAGTCCTTGCCGAAATCGAAGACTGACAGCGCATCAGCAGGCCCGCAGGCTCAAGTAAGCGTCAATCTGGTTCAGCTAGGGCTTGAGC
>JAOUGQ010000258.1 GCA_029865515.1 Nitrospirota bacterium | reverse complement strand
CTACGACCAGAGAAAAAGTCAAAAGAACAAAAATGCCTGTTCCTTTTTTGAATAACCTTCTTGAAAAATTCTCGAGTTGATTCATGATGTAATCTCCCTCCTTTATTTTACCTTTATGTAAACCTTCTGGTGTTTATGCAGAGTTCTCTTTGTCTGGAAAGAAAAATTATAGCAAATTTGATGCCTTAAAAGTGACTACTGCGCATTTTCTTCTTCTATCAAATCTAACTCGACATAAATCTGTCGCTTGATCTCCACGGCCTCTCTCTGAACCGCCTCATCGGTTTCAGAAACAAGAGAGTCCCTGGGAATTTGGATATTCTCTTGTCTGATACCTCGCTGAATAAAGGCCTGAAGCTTGTGAAAACACAGTAATTGGACCAGTAAATCTTGTGTTTTTTCAAGATATTCTTCACGATCATCGGCAGGTACTCTGCTCAGAATGTCTTTCAACCACAACGGGTACTCAAGAACTCCCTCCAAGCGTGCTATTTGATTCTTCTGCATAACCACCTCGACTTGCACTCCGCCCTTCCAGCTGCGTTTTTTGACATTAAACACACAGTGTACCGAATCTGAGGCACCCTCGACAGCTTCAGGGCCGTAAAACAGCGTGATACGGAAGAGGGGAATTTGCGGCGTTGAGAGTAATGACATCCTGACGTCTAAAGAACTTCTTACAGCCAAACAACACACAGGAAAAACTGTCAAATAATCCGTGGCTCTTTGGCGCAAAGCCTACCGCATTTGGGTTGACACTCGTCAATATTGAAAGATAGAGTCAATTCAGGTGAACTTTTTTACATTGAGCTGAAGAGAAAGGGTTTTATTATGTTCGGAACCATGGGGTTTTCTGAACTGATGATTATTTTGGTAATCATCCTGATTATTTTCGGGGCAGGCCGGCTTCCGCAAATTGGAGAAGGGGTAGGAAAGGCCTTAAAAGGATTTAAAAAAGAGGTCTCGGAAATTCCACCTCCCGCGGACCCCAATGATCTCCAGTCTACTGGACAGGCTGGGACCTCCGTTAACGCTGAACAAACTCAATCTCAACCCGAACCCACACCCCCAATAGGTAGTACGGCAAATCAACCATACCAACCTGGTCCCGAACAAACTCCGGGCACAACGGCGGCATTACTCTATCAAGGAGCAGGGCCACAGGTGGTCCAGCAACCCGTCAAGTCTACAGGAACGACCAACTCTCCTGAGGCTACGTCAGGTGTTTCTACTCCCCCACCCCTTTCCATGGAAGATCGCCAAGCTCAGCCTGTTCCTACCGCTTCCAGGCAATATCCTGCTCTCCCCCCTGGAGCACAAGCAAAGCCCGTACTTAAACGGCCTGCGGCAGTTGTGAATAAACAGGCCGTGGCCAGGGTCCAAGCCCAACAAGCAGCCATGAAAGCCCAGGCTTCTCAACAATCCGGATTTGCTGCCAAAGATATGCAATCCTTGGGAGAAGGCCTGGGGAGTGCTGTGCGAACTTTCCGGGATGCCGCCGCCGATATTAAAAATTCTATCGATCCTCAAATGCGTACCATTCAGGCCGAATTGGAGTCTGCCGAAAAAGAGATGCAAGACTCCATCGAGGTGGCTAAACAGCCGCTGGCCCCAAAAGACCCTTCCGGATCTGCATAAGCGTTTCTTGCGACGGTTCTCCACCATCTCCGCTATCGTAGCGCTCTCCTTGTTTGGAGTCATGGGGTGTGTCATTGAATCCATACCCGAATCTCCGGAAAAGGTCACCGAACAACTCATTCCACTCCTGAAAGACTCTCAACCCGATACCAGGAGGACTGCGGCGTTATCTTTAGGAAAAATTGGGGACCCACAGAGCATCACAGCTCTTGTTTCGGCCTTGTCTGATCCTGACGACGAAGTTCGGCAATGGAGTGCATGGGCATTGGGAACAATGTCCGCCTCACTTTCGGAGGAAGCCCTGGTAGCTTTGGTACAGCACCTGACAGATCCTTCAGATTCAGTCAAACAGGCCGTGGTAGTGGCTCTGGGGCGGACCACTATTTCAGAAGAATTGATGCAAGTGTTAACCGAGGCCTATACCATTTCCACAATTTCCACCCAACGGACCATAGTCCAAGCCCTTTCTCACTTTGAATTTCCGTTTTCTTATTTCCTGTTCCTCCAAGCTCTCCAAAGTCCAGATCCCTTAACTCGTCAAGCTTCCATTGCCGGACTCGGTGAATTAGGCGACAGCCGTGGACTCCCCATCTTGCGCACTCATCTCCTTGAAGATGCAAACGTGGGGGTGCGGTCGGAAGCCGCTTTCCGTTTAGGCAAATTGGGAACCAGCGCTGATGTGCCTGCCCTGAGGGAAGCCATGGAAGCCGACCCGACTCCCAACGTGCATTTTTGGGCAGCCTGGGCCATTGCCCAAATTGGCCAGGACACCTAACCTTCACGAATTCAACTGGTTTTCTTCTCTTTTTCCCTCCTAGCTATCAGCCCAATCATATTCTTTAGGCTGACTTTTTCATGAACAATTCAGCCTGATTGAATACTTGAGATAAAGTCATTACAATTCGCCTTCTTTTTCCCCTTCTGAGGTAAAAAAGAATGAAGAACATAAGAATCACTTTGAGTCTGAGCCTGCTAACAATTTCCTTAGCTATCAGCTGTTCCACAGCTCCGGTGAAGTGGTACAAGCCAGGCACCTCACAGGCCACTTTTACCCGTGATAAGGCTGATTGCGAAGAAGCCTTGCTCTCAACAGGAACCACTCAAAGAACCAAAGAACTTTATTCCTTAGAAGGGTGCATGGAGGCTAAGGGGTATACGGCAATCCCTCTTTCTTCTCAATAACGAAAGACCCGCATAATGAAATTGTAGAAATCCTGGGGAGGATGAACTCAGGGGCTTTCGGCGGAAGGGGAAAAATAGGCTAGTCCGTCAGAGGGGTGGACAATGGGGCCATTTGGTCACGTAATGTTCGGACAATGGCTGAAAATTTTAGGAACTTTTTGAAAAAGTTGGCTAGAAAATGAAAAAAGTTCTCCTCGTAGATGATGACCTCAATGCCCGGGAAGCTCTTCGTCTAGTCCTTGAATCCCAACAATTAGAATGTATCGAGGTCGGCAATGGGTCAGAGGCCATCGACTGGCTATCCACCCAACAAGCTGATCTAATTATCTCCGACAATCAAATGCCTGTTCTGACAGGTCTAGATTTTATCGACCAGATCCAACTGGGCGAGAAAACTTCTCATCAAACTCCCATTATTTTATTAAGCGGCCACCTCGAAGAGCAGGATAAATATCGTGCGCGTCAGGCTGGAGTCTTTGCTATTTTGGATAAACCGTGTAATTTCAGCCAGTTCCTCTCTATGGTCCAGTTAGCTTTGGACCAATAAGATATTTCTTTCGTCCTGCGTTCTCCTCTCCCCCCATTCGTACTATCTTCTCGTTATGCCTCAAAGCATCGCGTGGGAAAAACTTCATCATTTTCCAGAATTTTCCATGTAACAACCCGACTGCTTATTCTTTATCGGTATTTACGCGACCCCCCTCTTCTCGATATCTCTTCACTATCGTGAGGGATTCATCGCGAAAAAAATGTCTCTCTCAGCCTTGGGGGGTGGATGGACCCAAGAACTCAGAAACCTTTCTTATTTTCGGCTTCAATCGAAGGAGAATTCTCATGCTAAAAATATTCGGAGGAATGATCATAGGGTCCATCATGATCTTGATGCTCTTAGGCGGAGCATCGGCTGCTGACCAAGTCCTGGCAAATGTTCAAAATTTGTATCTGGACCAGATAAACCGACCCGATACCACTACCACTCTTTTACTTCTCGTCATATTGAGTATTTTTTTAGCTTCCCTCACTGCGTGGCCGACAAAACCAGTGATGGATACAAAGCAGGTCATTAAAAATTTACGCCGGCATTGCTCATAAACATGGAGTAGATTCGTACCGAAATCAAATATCTATATGTTTCCTAAAAAGAAACTGTCCATCCACATTTTTTGTCCCGAACAAGCTTGCCGAAATCAAGCAGAAGAAAAACGAGATCATACAACCCCTTGGGGTCTAGGAAAGCAGCAATTCGAAACTCCAAATCATTGACCTTCCCTTCCGGGCATCGAGGACACAATCCCATGAACTTATGAACTTTTTCCCCAGCAACGTGATTGCTCCAGTGGAAGATCGGCAGACCCTTTCGTCTTGAGAAAATTCTGCCGACTCCCTTCTTCACCATTCCTCTCACGAGTTTTTATTCATTAACATAACTCTCCTGATTCAATCGTCAAATCTTTTCCCTCTCTCATCGATTGCTCATAGCTGGAAAATTGGCAACACATTTGCTCAGCTTCATTTTTTATGAGAGCGATAGCGCCACTTCAGCTTTCACGAATTCACAAAATATAATTTCTCCATCGACTTTCTCCCTCTCAACAAGATTTTTGATGAGGGTTGCCAGTCATGGGTAAAGCTTTTTTCACCTTCTCAACCAGGCGGGGTTCATGTTTATTGCTGAGAAAATGAAACAAGACTGGGATCAACGAGCCCGGCAC
>JAOUGQ010000027.1 GCA_029865515.1 Nitrospirota bacterium | reverse complement strand
CGTGTCCCCCGATTGTAGGCTAGTGTAGTGCGTCATAATTAACTTTACTTATTATCTCCACGAGGCTATGATGCAGGGGTGAGTCGCATAGCCGCACCCATTACCCTTTCCCCAGAAGAACGGGCGACCTTGGAGACCTGGGCCCAGTCGCGGACGGCGGCCGTGCGACTGGCGCAACGAGCGCGGATGATTTTGCTAGCGGCGGATGGGATGCAGAGTCAGGCCATTGCGAGGCAGATGGGGATTGCTCGGCCGACCGTGCAGTTGTGGCGGGAACGATTCCTGGCCAGGCGCAAGGAGGGTCTTCAAAAGGATGCTCCCCGCCCGGGTCGAATCCCAAGAATCACGGAGCGCAAAGTGCGCAAGATTGTGGCCGCTACTATCCAGACGAAGCCGCCCAACGCCACGCAGTGGAGTACGCGGACCATGGCGAAGGCTCAGGGGGTGAGCGAAGCCACGGTGCGTCGCATCTGGCAGCTGCATCAGCTGAAACCTCATTTGACCAAGAGCTTCAAAGTCAGTCGCGACATCAACTTTGTGGCCAAGCTTCACGAGATTGTCGGGTTGTACCTCAACCCGCCGGATCATTCCCTCGTGCTGTCGGTGGACGAGAAAAGTCAGATCCAGGCGCTTGACCGGACGCAACCAGGACTGCCCATGAAGAAAGGGCGATGTGGCACGATGACGCATGATTATAAACGAAACGGGACGACCCCCCTGTTTGCTGCCCTGAATATGCTCACGGGCAAAGTGATCGGTGACTGCATGCCACGGCACCGTCACCAGGAATTTATTCGGTTTCTGAAGAAGATTGACGCAGAAACCCCGCAGCATGTGGCCTTACATTTGATCGTGGATAATTACGGCACGCACAAACATCCACGCGTCAACCAGTGGCTGCGCCGCCATCCACGGGTTCATTTGCATTTCACACCCACATCCAGTTCTTGGCTGAATATGGTTGAGCGGTGGTTTCGAGAGTTGACGGTCAAACGCATCCGTCGTGGGTCGTTCCAGAGCGTCCCAGAATTGATCACCGCCATTGATGACTATTTGAACGGACACAATCAGCAACCACGGGCGTTCGTCTGGACGGCTACTGCAGAGTCCATTCTAGCTAAAATCAACAAAAGTAAAGAAGCGTTGGACGCACTACACTAGACGAGGTAACCAGGGACCGTCTCCTCATGGCGATTCCTCATGCAGGACGCTTTTTTCTTCAGTAGAGTGAGGGAGTCAGTCCGCTTTGTCCCATACCATTATGAGCGACGATATGCACCGCATCTCCATCGTAGACTTTGGTGTCTTCACTGGCAATTCGCTTATTGACGGTCACCATGACTTTCTTCTCTTTTAGCAGTTGAAAGATTTCCCGAAGGGGTTTGCCTTGTTTCCGGATCAGTTGTTTGACTGTGATGGAGTCAGGAATCTCGCATCCGAGGGCTCGCTCTCCCTCATTGGTTTGTAAATCACCCATTAACGTAATCGTAACCATAATTTCCTCTGGTTCATGATAATAACTAGTTTAACAGGTTCACTTGAGAGGTCATGAAAATCTTCAGGTCATGTTAGTTCTTTGAACTGGATAGTATCCATATTATGGCAAGATCGCGATAATTCGAACGGGTGCTCCTGTGCCTCCTCGAATCTTCATAGGGAGGGCGGTTATTCGAGCTCCTCGAGGTGGTAACCGGTCGAGGTGAGCGACATTCTCCAACGCATAGCAGTTCGCCTGACCAAGAATTTGATGAACCGGGAAATCACGTGATTGGCCGGGATCAATGCTGGCTGTATCAATGCCTATTCCTAAAATTTCCCGCTTGTGGAGCAGAAATGATATGGCTTCGGCAGAGAAACCAGGGAAATGAAGGGTCATGGGATCCTCCGGGGTGAAACTGCCAAGATAGCGGGATTTTTCCGGCCAATACTGTCCAAACCCGGTGTAGAGCAAGACGACCGCTTTGGGCGGGATTAACCCGTACGAGTCTTCCCATCGTGCGATATCGTCAATTTGGAGACTATAATCCGGATTCGACTCCACTTGCGATCGAATATCCAGCACGATAGCCTTCCCGGTTAGATTGGCGACGGGAATTTCATCCACGGTCCATCCGGATTCCGCAAAATGGATAGGAGCATCGAGGTGCGTGCCGCCATGTTCCGAGGCTGAGTAAACCGCGGATGCATACCAGTATCCTTTTAGAGTAGGACCCCAACTTGCTTTTTCCCAATGAAAGGGCTCATTCGTCGGCCAATAGACCGTGTCTTCATCAAAGGAATATGTCAGATCCAGGATCGTTCCGGTGCGGGAAGGGTTTGTGGCGCATCCTCCTAACAAGAGAGCTATTAGAATAACTCTTGTCCAGGATGGCCAGGAACATGTGAGGCTGAGGGAGAACGTTGTCGTCCGCATTGGGAAAATCCTAACAACTTGAGAAAGGCCACAGCAATGGCAGAAGCCATGAGAAGCATCCCCACCTTTGGGAGAAAAGCCCGGTCACTGGATATTTGGAATTAATACTGGAAAAGTGGTACAAAATCCCATTCACTCCAAAAGGCCAGTCACATACTATGTACAAAATTATTACTATTCTGATTCTTTTAGTCGTCCTGTTCTATATGGTTCGCCGGGCTCTCCGTGAGTGGGGTCAGCCAAAATCGGAAAAAGCCATTCCAGGAAAAGATGTGATGATTCAAGATCCCGTCTGTAAAGTCTACGTGGCCGCCGGAACGGCAATTGTGCAGGAAGTAGGGGGAAAGAATTATTATTTCTGCAGCGAGGATTGCGCCCGTCATTTCGCGCGGGAGAGTTCCAGGTAAGGAGCGTGTCCGAATTTGTTGCTATAAAAAGGGTAGGCGATTTAGGTCAACGCTCCGCCACAAGAGGAGCCTGCTCCCGCGGTACATCCAAAGCAATGGGGGCCAACGACAATGTGCCTGTGTTCCAATAGGGTGAGATCGAATTGGTGTATCCATTCCTGGGTTTCGGTCTGTACCGGCAAATCCAACATCTGATTGAAATCACAGTCATAGAGGCGTCCATCCCACCCGACACTTAACAGAGACCGGCACATGAGCCCATCTACGGCCGAGGGATTAAAATGATTCAGTAAGAGCGTGTAGTAGTGTTCGAGCTGTCCGGCCTCGGCTAAATCATCACGGAAACGACTGATGGGCATATTGGTAATCGTATAGAGCCGGTTGAACTGTATCCCATATCGCTGTCCCAACTCTTCTTTGAAGTCCTGTTCTAATTCGGCTTGAGGTGGTGGAAGGACAGGGCCCAGCGGGTTGTAGACCAGATCCAGAACTAAGCCTGTTCCCTCTTTTCCATAACCCAAGCTGTTGAGGCTTTGCAGCGCCATAATACTCCGATCAAACACCCCTTTTCCTCGCTGCTGGTTGACATTGCCCTCTTCATAACAGGGCAGAGAGGCAATGATGTCGACTTGATGGTCTGCGAGAAACCGGGGGAGGCGTGCTTTTCCTTTCACATAAAATACGGTGAGATTGCATCGGTCGATCACTTTCCTGCCTCGTGCCCGACATTGCTCAACCAGATACTCAAAATACGGATTCATCTCCGGCGCCCCACCGGTAATATCCACCGTCGTGATTTGAGGGGTGCGGTCGAGAACGTCCAGGACCTGATCCATGGTGTCCTTGCTCATACTTTCCGTTCGTTGGGGACCGGCATTTACATGGCAATGGTGGCAGGTTTGGTTGCAGACTTTCCCGATATTAACCTGAAGGATGGAAATCAAGTGCGCCTTGAGGGGAAGCAGATGATGGAAGGCCAAGGTCTGTTCAAAGGAGGGAGCTAATCCAGGAGATTGGCAAGATGAGACAATGGGTAGCGCCGAAGTTTTCATTGTTGTGGTGTACTCAATGTCTCCAACACAAACAAAATGGCTTGTGGCTTTCGGTCCATTCTCAACAACAGCCTGTCGAGGTTCCGCAGATGACGGGTTCGGAAGTCACACCTTCCCGGGCCCGGTTGATGGTGGCGAAATAGGGTTGATAGGAAGGGGACTGCAAGACGTTGAATGTTTTAGAGCAAATTTCTAGTGGCTCGCCGCACCGGTAGGTATGGTGGTCATCGTCACATACGGCTAAAAATGGTCCAGTCAACACAGCGAATTGCCCTTCCCATACACAGGGAGCCTCTTCGGGATAGATGGCGATGGTTCGTGAATCCTGTGAAGAAAGGGGCAGGGGCCGTTCAGCGACGATAAAACGGTCTTTATAGGGAGCCAATGCGAATAATGATGCCGTGCGTACATCGATTTGCTGAGGTTTGCCTCGATAAAATGTGGTGCCCATCTCGTCAACCACCTGCGAAAAAGGACCGGTTAAGGTGGCGAAAGCCGGAGAAGGAGTTGAAGATGTTGAGGCCAGTTTATACCCGGTGAGCGTGACCGAGACAAAGTGTATGCCGTCAATCACCCTCCATGGAATACCGGTAACCTGATGTAGTCCTGTGAACCCGGCGTCTCGAAGCCCTCCCCAGTAGTCTTTAATTGTGAGGGCGCCCGATAAACAGTCACCCCATTTGGCTTTATCATGTATCAAATAATTGGGAATAGGTTGGTCGGCGACAATGTCGGAAATGGTGAACCGTCCACCAGGTCTGAGTACGCGAAACATTTCCCGAAAAACTTTCTTTTTGTCAGGTGCAAGATTAATGACACAATTGGAAATGATCAGATCCACCTGATCGTCTCCCACCGGCATGGCGTCGGCGAAACCTTTTCGAAAATCCACATTCGGCTCGGGATACCCCAGGTTTTTGGCAACCGTTGGTGCATGCGTACGGGCCAACGCCAACATTTCATCTGTCATGTCGATTCCGATTACGCGGCCTTGGGGCCCGACTTTTCGAGAAGCTTCAAAACAGTCGATCCCTCCCCCCGATCCTATGTCTAAGACCACTTCCCCTGATTGGACGGTTGAAAGACCAACCGGGGTTCCGCAGCCATAGGACACCTTCAAAACAGGTTCCGGGATAAATTTTCCCAAGTCCTCATGGTTATACCCCGTCGGGCAACAGAGCTGCTCACCGTTGGTTACCGCTTTGGCGTAGCGTTGGCTCACAGACTGGGTAATGGAATGATTCTGCTCTTCTACTCCTACCGTTTTATTGGCCATAGTATCCTCATGGAAAGTTGGGAGAAACCTTGATTGCTTTTTTTACCCTGTTATCTATAGACAAGTTAAGATAACCAGGTCAAACTTACCCAATATGGTCTCGATGTGACTGGAAATGTTACACATTTTAGATATATTAGATATAAAAGAGAACTTGAAATGAAGTCAGCATAGCCTGATTGATCAAAAAGAAATATCTCCCTTGAGAAGATCGATGGGATTAGAGAAAATAGCTGAAGGCAAGACCCTCCACTTTACCTCTGGTCCTTTAAGGGTGGGAGGAATATGTCCTTGTATTTACATATGAATCAGACTTTCCCTCTGCGGTATCGACTTTGCTTTCCTAACTTAGCGTCTGTGTACGCAGAGAATGATAAATAGCAAAAACGGAAATTAAGACCATGGCCCTTGTTCCTTGTCCGGAATGTCAAAAAGAAGTCTCGACGGAAGCTCGCGCCTGCCCTCAATGTGCTTACCCATTTCCAGGGAAAAACGTATCGCAAGAGGGTCGCCCAGCAGTCAGAATGAAGGCGTGTCCCAAATGTGACAGTCCGGTATCTCAGCATGCTCAAGCCTGCCCGCATTGTGGTGTGTCATTCATAGGAGGGCAGGGGCATCAGGGAAACAATGAAGCGTCTATCCAGGAGACACTGAAATGCCCCCATTGTGGAGAATCCTATATCCATACCCGAAAGGTCGCCCAAACCGTTCAAACAAATACCGGGTCACCAGAAACAGCGCCCGCTGTCACAACAGGAAAACTCTTGGAAACCACAGAAATCCAGGATGCCTCTGTGGAGACCTACCAAAAGGACCAGCCACCTCATGGTTCCCGTCGGTGTCCTCCATTGTGGCAAGACCCGTCGGTCCTCAAAGAAATCTCTTCCCCCCGCTATCCCCGCAGCAAAAAAAAATCGATTATCGTAGGTGTGATCTTGTTGGTGATTGTGGCCATCTCGGTGGTGGTTGGAGCCATGTGGCAACTGAAAGGGCTCAATCCCTTAGAGACTCTCGTCTATTGGCGGATGTAACACCAATAAATCTGCCGTTTTCTGGCACCACCTCATCTTCCTCTGCCTTTCTTTTTCAAAAAAGAAGGATTTCCCGTGTAAATTCTTAAGAGGAGAGCTTGCCATTTACACCAGATGGAGGAAGTGGAAGGTATAAAAAACAGGTTCGGCTATTATCCACCGGGAAGGAGAGGAAGAGCAGCTGTCGTGGGTCCGCCAATGTTGGAAAACATCAGGGTAGCATCGACGGCCCAGTCGATAAACGGTCCGGGATACACGCCTAAAAGCACGGTTCCGGCAATCCCAACGTACACCGCAACTTTAATAGGGAGGGAAGCGGCAATCGGCGAAGGATCGGTGGGTTCGTTGATGTACATCTTTTTCACGACAATCAGATAGTAATACATGGAGATCACAATATTGATCAGCCCCACGATCAGCAGAATGTACAGCTCCTCTCTCATGGCCGCGATAAATAAATAAATTTTTCCGATAAAACCTGCCAGGGGAGGAACCCCGGCCAGTGACAACAGGAAAAGCAGCATGGACGCTGCTAAAAATGGGGACCGTCGATTCAGACCATTATAATCTTCAATTTCGTCACTTTTAATCACCTGACTCACGGCAATGATGACCGCGAATGCTCCCAAATTCGCAAAAAGATAGGTCAGGAGATAAAACATGATGGCGTCGCTGCCCTGTTTCGTCCCTGCGGCTAATCCGATCATCACATTGCCGATTTGTGCAATGCCTGAATAGGCCAGAAGCCGTTTAATATTCTTTTGTGCGATAGCGACGATATTGCCGTACGTCATCGAGAAAATGGATGCGACGACAAATAACAACACCCACATCGGTTTGAATGAAGCCAGGGACACGTAAAACATCCGGATGAGGATAGCCAATGCCGCGCCTTTCGGTGCAATGGAGAGAAAGGCGGTGACGGGAGTTGGCGCACCCTGATAGGTGTCAGGAATCCAGGCATGGAAGGGGACCGCACCGATTTTGAACCCCAGGGCGGCAAAAATCATAATGTAGCCGATCGCCAAGCCATAACTTCCGGATGTGCCAGTCATGTCAGAGAAGATTAAGGTCCCCGTTTCGCCATAGACCAAGCTGATGCCATAGGCTAATAATCCTGCGGCAAACACCCCTAGGATAAAGAATTTGAGTCCGGCTTCCGAAGAGCGCTGATCCTCTCTGAGATAGGCCACAAGCACATAAAACCCAAATGTTGAAAATTCCAGAGTAACAAAGACAGAGAGAAGGTCATTTGAGGAAGCCATGAACATCATGCCGATGGCCGACATCACAACCATGAAATAATACTCGCCCCGGAAGAACCGGAAGTCCCGAACGTAATCAATCGACATAAACAGGACGAGCGCGGTGGCTCCCACAATAATCAGCTTAAAGAGAAGGGCCAGCCGGTCCAGCACGAACATGTTTTTAAACAAGGCGCCTGTCGTGCCCGCCTGATCAAATCCAAACAGGATCAATCCGGTGATCCCTAAACCCGCAATACTGAGATATCCCAACTGTTGGTGTGTGATCCGCTTAAGCGAGAAGTCCAGGGACAGGACGACGCACAACCAGAGCGTGAGAAAGATCTCAGGCAGGAGCAGGAGAAGGTCAGCGGCCGAAAGGTCTAGTTGAAAGGTCATTGCAGGTATTCAGAAAATCGTCAGATCAGAATGGTTAATCGGGTTTCAGTTATGGAAAAAGGCCCTGAGTATTTTGGGTAATGAGTGGAACGACATGGTTAATCCGGTCTACCATGGGTTCCACCGTCGAACGCACGACCTCATAAAAATGCCCGGGGAAAATCCCAAGGGTAATGCTACACACAATTAAAAGAAGCAAGGGCATACGATCGACCCATTGTTTGGCATCGGCCGTGTGGGCATATTCCGGATCTAATTTACCGTAAAACAGCCCTCGCATCATTTTGAACATATAGGCGAGGGTCAGGACGATTCCAAGTACGGCGACCACGACTTGGAAGGGATATTTGTCCCAACTCCCCACGATAATCATAATTTCAGCGATGAAATTAATCGTGCCGGGCATGCCGATAGAGGCCATGCATGCCACAATAAATGCTCCGGCAATAAACGGCATACGCTCAACCAGTCCCCCCAGGGAAGGAATATCCCGGGTATGGGTTTGGTCATAGACCCAGCCGGCCATGGCAAACAACATGCTGGTGGCCAGCGCATGCGCAAACATATAAATGACAGCCCCGCTGAGACTGATGTAATTCAGTGCGGCCATGCCCAGAAAGATATATCCCATATGGCTGGAGCTGGAATAGCCAATAACGTATTTGGTGTCTTTGGCGAAATAGGATACAAGGCCTCCGTAAATGATGCTGAAGACGCATAGGATCGCGGCGATTGGAATAAGTTCCCTGGTGAGTTCCGGCATGATTTCATAGGCCACCCGAATAATGGAAAAATGCCCCAATTTCATCAGCACTCCGGCATGCAACATGCTGGTGGCAGCTGGAGCGGCGGCATGACCGACTGGTGACCAGGAGTGTAAGGGCCATATCGGGGCAATGGAGGCGAAGCCAAAAAAGATCAGGATCCAGATCAGCGTGCCTAAATTGCCCGAAAAGTGCGCTTGTTCCCGCAACACGACAATGTCAAAGGTGTGAAGCCCGGAAAAATGGTAAATGAGCAGGATGCCCATCAAGGCCACTACCGCCCCCGCAGACAGGAACAGGGTCAGTTTCATGGCTGCGTATTCTTTGCTATTGGATCCGAAATTGAAAATAAATCCGATGGAATCCCGAAGTGTGCGGCCTTCAGGGTCGGTCATAGAGAGGTAGCCTTTGGTGTGGCTTCCCCAGACGCCCAATAATAAGTACATGGGCAATACCGACATTTCATAAAAGAAATAAAGGAAGAAGAGATCCAGCGACATAAAGACCCCGATGGTCGCTGCCGCGAGGATCAAAAGGAATATATAGAATTCTTTCGTCCGGTCTTGGATATGCCATGAAACGAAGATGCCTGCAAATAACAATATTGCGGAAGCAAAGACCAAGGGACCTCCAATCCCATCCACCCCGAGATAAAAGGCAATCCCTAATTCGTCAGACCAGGCATACCGTTGGACAAATTGAAAGCCACCTTTCGCTGTGTCGTAAGCAAAGAAAATATAGAAGGAGGCCAGAAGGGAAATACCGGCAGCAATCGCTGCGGTCATTCGCACCAGGAAGGCTTCCTGACGAGGGACGAACATTAAAGCGATCGCGCCGAGGAACGGCGCAAAAAGAATAATCAGTAAGGAATATTCACCCATCGTATTTAATTCCTTGTGACCTTAACGGAAATGAGTGAATCATGCTGTTGGGCCGTCGCCATTCCAGGATGTAACCGGTCAACCACTTCCTGGACGGACCCATTGACCATCCGGAGGAACGGGGAAGGATAGATCCCGATCCAAAAAATCATGACTGACAACGCCACGCCGATGGCCCATTCCCGGCTATTCAAATCTTTAATGACGGCAGGCAGGCTTTCTTTCAGTGGTCCAAAGATGGCCCGCTCATAAAACCACAGGAAGTACGCTGCAGCGAAAATGACGCCCGTGACCGCAATAGCCCCATAGAACCACCAGGCTTGAAAGACTCCCAATAAAATGAGGAATTCCCCTATAAATCCGTTAGTTCCGGGTAAACCAATAGAGGCCATGCCTATGATTAACATGAAGGTGGCCAGCAGCGGCATTTTTTTCGCCAACCCGCTGCATTGTCGTACGTCAATATGGCCCAGGCGTTCGTAAATAAAGCCGGCGAGGAAAAATAATCCTGCAGTGCTGAATCCCAAATTAATCATGGTAATCAGGCTGCCTTGTATCCCTTGAAAATTCAGGGCAAACATGCCGACGACTACAAAGCCCAAATGGCTAATGCTGCTAAACACCAGCAGGCGCCGGAAGTCTGCCTGCATGATGGCGACAATCGCTCCATACACAATGGCCGCCAGACCGAGGGTCATGAGGATGGCCACCACCGTGGCGTGCTGAGAGGCATCAGGAAGTAAAGGGAACGAAAAGCGGAGAAAGCCGTACGTGCCCAATTTGATTCCGGCCAGCATGACAGACATAGAAAACGGCCCTTGAACCAAGGCATCGGGTAACCAGGAGTGAAATGGAAACACCGGAGCTTTAAAAGCCAGACCCAAAAACACCAACCAAAAAATCAACAGTTGCAGGCTGAGGGGAATCTGAACCGAAAGCAGATCGAGTAAATCAAAGCTATAGGCCTGTTTGGCTTCAAAATAGTTCAAACTCAGGAGACAAAATCCCACGAGCATAAACACGCTCCCCAGGAGGGTGTAGAGCACGTACTTCAGGGCCGCATATTGGCGCTGCTCTCCAGGTCCCCAGAGTTTAATCAGGAAGTAACTGGGAATGAGCATCAGTTCCCAAAAAACAAAAAACAGCATCAAATCGATCGAGACGAAAATCCCCATCACTGTGGCTTCCATCCCCAACAGGCACATATAAAACGCTTTCGGGCGGTCGGTAACGGTGTCCCAGGCATAGAGAACCAGGAGCAAGATGAGGAAAGCCGTCAGTCCCACAAAAAGCACGCTGATCCCATCCACGGCCAGGTGGTAACTAATACCCAGGAAGGGAATCCATTCATGGCGTTCGGCAAACTGCATGGCCGCAGTTTCCGGTACGAAACGTAGCAACATCAGGGAGGCGACGACCATTTCCAAGCTGGCGATGCCAAGTGTGCCCTTCCGAATCAGATCCTGGTCTTTCAACGACCAGAGCACCAGCGCCCCCAGAAGGGGGAAGAAGGTCAGAAAGGACAGAATGGGAAAGCCGAATTGAAGTTCTTCTTGCATGACACTCGGTTAACGGATGGACATATCGGCCGCAGAAGAGCCGACAAACCATACCAGGACCAGATGAATGAGCAGAGCCAGTCCGATGACAATAATGGCGGCATAATGATGGACCATGCCACTTTGCAGTTTCCGCCACGACCAGGAGAGGAGGTGATTGGAATATCCCACCACATTCAGTCCGGCGTAGATCACATATTTTTCCACCCAGGTTATCGCACCTGCACTGATATCCGTACCTCGACCGATACCCACGACAAACCGGTCCAGAATATGTCGATCAAACCAATCCCATAGCATCCCCAGCTTCTTACAGGGTTCCACAATCAAGCAGTCATAGAACTCGTCAACATAATATTTATTCAGGATGGTGGTATAGACTTGTGGAGATTTTGCCGCCCATTCGTTGGCCATCTGAGGACGGATGGCATACATGTAATGGGCTAAACCCCACCCGCCTAATGCGATAGCCACGGCCACACTCATCAGGCCAAAGAGCACTCCCCACCCCACTTCATGAGCCTCGGCACCAAGTGGAGCCGCCACCTCATGTAAAAATCCATGGAACCAGCCATGTTCCGGTGGTACGCCAAGGAATCCTCCGAAAAGGGCTAACCCCGCCAAAACCACGAGCGGAGTGGTCATCACGGATGGGGATTCATGGATATGGTGGGCCACATGGGGATCGACTCGAGAGGACCCATAGAAGGTGAGATACGTGAGCCTGAACATATAAAAACTGGTCAGGAATGCTCCGACAGCCGCCAGGAGATACAAGTGATAATAGCCATGCACAAAGGCATGGGCCATAATTTCATCTTTACTCCAAAAGCCCGCCAGAGGAGGAATGCCGGCAATGGCGAGCGTGCCGATCAGAAACACCTTGTGGGTGATCGGGATCTTGTTGTGCAGTCCGCCCATCTTTCTGATGTCCTGTTCACCACTCAGGGCATGAATGACCGAGCCGGCCGATAAGAAGAGGAGGGCCTTGAAAAATGCATGGGTCATCAGGTGAAAGATCGCGGCAGTATACGCTCCAACCCCGCAGGCCAAAAACATATAGCCCAACTGGCTGACGGTGGAATAGGCCAGCACTCGTTTAATATCGTTTTGGACCAGTCCAATGGTGGCTGCAAACAGGGCGGTGATGCCTCCGATAATGCCCACGGTGGCTAAGGCCATCGGTGCCATGTCAAACAACACATGATTTCTGACCACCATATAGACGCCGGCTGTGACCATGGTGGCAGCATGGATCAGCGCGCTAACGGGGGTCGGGCCTTCCATCGCATCCGGCAACCAGGTATACAAGGGCAATTGTGCGGATTTGCCGATGGCGCCGACTAACAAACAGAGAGAGATGGCGGTGGCCATTTCAGTTGAAAGGGTCGAGGCCTTGGCCATGACCGCCGTATAATCGAGTGTGCCGAAATGGGAAAAGATCAGGAAGATAGCCAGCAGGAATCCGGCGTCGCCAATCCGATTGACGACAAACGCTTTTGTGGCTGCCTTGCCCGCTGACACTTTTTCATAGTAGTACCCGATCAACAGGTAGGAGCAGAGGCCCACCCCCTCCCATCCGATGAACAACACCACATAGTTGTTTCCCATGACGAGCAAGAGCATGGAAACCATGAAGAGATTCATATAGGTAAAGAACCGGGTAAATCCCTCTTCTCCATGCATATAGCCCACGGAATAGACGTGAATCAGGAAACCTACGCCGGTCACCACTAACAACATGATGACGGTCAGCGGATCGATGAGAAAGGCAAGATTGATGGAGAGAGTGCCCCCGAAAATCCAGGAGTACGCGATGACCTCGCGGGGTTCAGGATTTCCGAGAATCGAAATGAAAACTCCGAGCACGCACAGGAAGGATAGACCCACAGAACCGAAAGCCAGACGTCCCGCCACATCCGGCGAGTAGCGAGAGCCCACAAGGCCGTTGGCCAGCACGGCCAGCAGTGGAAAAACAGGGATTAGCAGAACAAGCAGGTCAAACACGTTACCACTTCAAGATATTAATTTGATCGACGTTCGTGGCCATTTTGCCCCGAAAGACTACAATGATAATCGCTAACCCGACAGCGGCTTCCGCTGCTGCAACGGCAATAATAAAGAGAGCTGCCATTTGCCCTGCCATGGAATAGAGGTAATGAGAAAAGGCCACCAAATTGATATTGGCGGCGTTCAACATAATTTCCACGGACATGAGGACGACAATGAAATTCCGCCGGATCAGGACTCCGACCAGTCCGGTCATAAATAAAATCGCGCTGAGTGCCACATAGGCAGAGAGAGGAATCATCGTTAACCGGCCTTAAGGCGTGGGGGAGTGGGATGGTTCTTGCGGGGCAGCCTTGGCGGGTGTTTTGGCCAGGACAATCGCTCCAATCACTGCCCCTAACAGGAAAATCCCAATCACCTCAAAGAGTAATAAATAATCGCTAAACATGGTGATCCCAATGGCGTGACTGGGCCCCGTTTGTAGGATCACCTCTGGCGTAGCCGTTCCGACCCTACCGCCATAAGGAGACTGCAACAGGAGAATAAGCAGTTCTCCAAAAATGGCTGTTCCGGCGAACAATAGAAAGGCATATTTTTTATGGAGATGCTGTTCTTCTGTTTTGAGGTTCATCAACATCAACACAAAGAGATACAAAATCAGAATGGCTCCGGCATAGACAATAATTTGCACGGCAAAAAGAAATTCCGCATTCAGCAGGACAAACAGGCCGGCCACGTGGAGAAGGAGCGTGAGCAGGGCCAGGGCGCAATGCACGGCATTTCGCAAGCCCACAGTCAAAACCCCGGCCACGATACTCACCGTGGCAAAATATGCAAAAAGGAGCCACATCATAATGGAGATTACGGATCCTGGGTGCTACTTTTTATCGAGACAGGAAAATGGTAGCGGTAAGCGCGGCCTTCCTCCCCTTCCTTCTCTTGGTTATGGGCATAGAGATACTTTTTGGCATCACCCATATGGCGCTCTCCAATTTGGTACAGTCGCGCCTTGTCAAAGAGGAGGGTCCGCTTATCATGGGTGGAAAATTCATACACCTTGGTCATCGCTAAGGCATTGACCGGGCAAGCTTCAACGCAGTATCCGCAAAACACGCACTTGGTAATATCGATATAAAACTCGGTGGCATAGCGTTGGAGTGGAAGCGTTTTGTCTTCCTCGCTGATGACCTTAATGCAGCGGGAAGGGCAGGCGGCTTCACACAAATCACAACCCACGCAGCGTTCCTTCCCGTCATCATACCGTAACAGACAGAGTGCACCGCGATGGGCATCGGGAATCGTCCGTTTCTCCCGTGGGTACTGGAAGGTGATGGGACGATGCAGCATATGCTTAAACGTCACCTTCATGGCATCCCAGATTTCCCGGAAGAGCACGGCGTTAAAAAACTTTTTTGTCGCAGAGGCGTTACTCATGGTCAGGTGACTGGTCTTCCCGTTTTAAACCTTTTCAATGGAGACATGGGTCAATTTGAAACAGGGAACACCTGTGACAGGATCCACCTGAATGGACATCAGATCTTTCACAGGAGGATCATTGAAATGTTCAGGAACCGCACAAGTCCCTGGCATCAACGACATATCCTCTTCCACCCCCATCTCCACTGTTCCCTGGTCAGAGGTGATACGAACCTGATCATCAGCACTGAGACCCAGATTTTTCAGGTCCTCGGCATTCATCCGGAGACGTTTCGTATTGGGTGAAATTTCCATCAGGCCGGATGCTTCTGTAGAAAGTTTTCCCGAATGGTAAATCAATTGAATCATGCGTAAGCCATACGGCCGTTGTGTCGCGCTCTTCCGGGCAAGGGAATAGCGTGAGGCAACTTCCCCGGGAAAGACTTTTGAGAAATAATCAGAAAGATTGGGGGCCACGCGGGGGACCTTTCCCAGATTGTAATAACCGGGAAGGACTTTCCGGATTTCATTTTGAACATCCCGGGTGGTTTCATATTCCATGGGTGAGCCCAATCCGTTGGCCATCCCGACCATAATGTGCCAATCCAAGGTGCTTTCACCTAGAGAATCCAGGGCAGGCCTGAGAAATTGGACTTTTCCTTCCTGGTTCGTCACGGTCCCATCCTTTTCTGCAAACGTTGAGGCAGGAAACACGACGTGAGCCATTTGGGCAGTTTCCGTTAAGAAGGGGTCCTGGCAAATGAGAACTTCCAGGTTAGCCAAAGCGCCTTTGACATCATAGGAAGCGGGGAGCGTCTCAAGTGGATTTTCGCCTACCAAATATAAGGCCCTAATTTCCCCTGTCCGACAGCGATCGAGGATTTCCATGAGATTCGCCCCGTGGGCAGAATCTGGAAGATGACTGCCCCAGGCCTGGCCAAATGCCTCCCGGGCTTGGGAATCGGTGAACGCAGCCGGACCAGGCAGGAATTCCGGTGCAACGCCCATGTCGACTGCCCCTTGCTCGTTGGCTTCTTCTGTATAGGTGTTAATGCCGCATCCCTTTCGACTGAGCTTTCCTGTTACCCAGGCCAGGTCGATAAGTTGCAACATATGCCGGTAGCCTCCGGTATGGCGGAGAACGCCTTCCCCACAAATGATGATAGAACGGGAGGCTTCCGCAAAAATTCTGGCTGTCTCGTGGATGTGTTCCAGATCCACTCCGGTCTGATCGGCCACTTCCTCTAGAGAGATGGATCCTGCGGCCTGTTTTAACGCGGCCAATGCCTCAGGAAATGCCGACGTGACTTCTTCGTCAACCAAATCCTGCTCGACAACCGATTTCACCAGAGCTTGAATATAGAGACCTTCAGTTCCAGGATTGACCATGGTGGGATGCGAGGCCAACTTGGCCATGTTCGTTTGCATGGAATCCACAACAATGGTTTGGGCCTTATATAATCCCATGGCCGATTTCACCCGCAAGCTTGCGACGGGATTGGTCTCGGTAATGTTGGCCCCGATGATGAGCACAGCCTTCGCTTTATTGATCTCTTCCGAGGTATTCATCATGCGATGAAGGCCCAAGGCATGCTCCATGGCCCGGACAAAATTCAGATGCCCGTATCTGGCACTGCTGTCGAGATGATTGGTCCCAATGACCGAACGCATAAATTTTTGAAAAACATAAAGATCTTCGTTCGTGCAACGCGCTGTAATGAGCCCGGCAATCGCTTGAGCGCCGTATTGCGCTTTGATGTAAGCCAAGCGACCTGCAGCCATATCCAAGGCATCAATCCATGGAGATGGTTGCAATCCGGAGTCGGTTCGGACCAACGGAGTTTTCAGGCGGGTTGGACTATCAATGAACTGAAACCCAAAGCGGCCACGCACACAAATACCGTCATGCCCATTCACCGTATCCGTGCGGTCTCCCCATTTGTTCTTCCAGGAAAGAGGGGAGGTGACGCGAACCACTTCCGTATCTTTGGTTTCCACATAGATTTGGCAACCGTCGCCGCAGTAGTTGCACGTCGTCGTCGTCTTTTTGAGCTGCCAGGGTTTGTAGGCGTATTTCGAGAATTTATTCGTAATGGCCCCAACCGGGCATACGGCTAAACAATCGCCACAGAATTCACAATCCAGCGCTTGGTCCCCTTTCGCCACCACCTGGGTGAAGCCGCCCTTTTTCATGAATTGCAGGGCATCGATTCGCAGCACGTCTTTGCAGATATTGATGCATTCTCCGCAGGCGATGCAGCGATTCATGTTGAAATCAAGAACCAGGCTTCGCGTATCTTCTGGAATATTTTTTTGTTTCGCGTTGGCTAAATTAGTGACCCCATGTTGAAAGGCCATGTCCTGCAGTTCGCAGTGACCATCGGCATCACACACCGGACAGTCCAGAGGATGGACGGAGAGATGCTTCTCGACGGCTTTTTTCCTGGCGAGAAACAGTTCTTCTCCCTCGGTCTGGATGACCATCCCGGCTGCGGCCTTCGCCGTACATGACCGGACCGGTGCTTTTTTCCCCTCTTGAAGGACCAGGCACATTCCACAGGAGCCGAAGGGGTCAAAGGTATAGTGATAGCACATCGCGGGCACGATTTTCCCCGTGCTGGAGATGACATCATAGAGGGAGACTCCTTCCTTGGCCTGGACGGTTTGACCATCCAAGGTGAGTTCAATCGTCGCCGCTTCCACATCAGGTGTGGTGACGGGTTTTAATCCCATTCGAGTCCTCTCCTCAACATATCCCGCAACATCAGATTCAGACAGTAAGGTGCGACAACCTTACCGATCGCACTCCCCCATGACAATATCGTATGTACCAAAAATGGTCACCGCATCAGCAATCATATAGCCCTTGGCCATATAATCGAAGGCGCCCATATGAATAAAAGATGGAGCCCGGATTTTTAGACGGTAGGGCCGCCCTCCCCCTGTGCTGACGATATAAAAACCCAGCTCCCCTTTGTGAGCTTCTGTTCCGCAATAGATTTCGCCGGCCGGCGCATCAAACCCTTGCGAAAAGAGTTTAAATTGCTGAATCATCGACTCCAGGTTGGTGAACACCCGATCCTTAGGCGGCAACGTCACGCTCGGAACTTCAGCCATGATAGGCCCCGGCTCCATTTGCTGCAGACATTGCTGAATAATCTTGATGCTTTCCCGCATTTCCTCAATCCGAATCCAGTACCGATCGTATGTGTCCCCATTTTTTCCGACAGGGACGCTAAATTCACATTTAGGGTAGGCACTATATGGTTCATATTTCCGCAGATCGTAATCGACTCCGGATCCACGCAAGGTCGGTCCGCTCAATCCGAAGCTCAAGGCATCTTCCGCAGAGATCACCGCCACGCCACGTGTCCGGGCTAGCCAGATGCGATTTTTTTCCAGAAACACCACATATTCATCAATTTTGGGGGGAAAGTAGTCCAGAAACTTTTGGACCTTTTCCGTCAAGGAGGGCGTAAAGTCCCGCTCTACGCCGCCGATGCGATACCAGCTTGTTGTCAGCCTGGCGCCACACAGTTCGTCAAACCAGTCCAACAGAATTTCCCGGTCACGAAAGGTATAAAAGAAGACGGTCATCGCCCCGATATCCAGCGCTTGAGTTCCCAGCCAGAACAGGTGGCCGATAATGCGCTGTACTTCAGCTACCAGGGTTCGAAGATATTCCGCCCGCTCAGGGACGGTGATATCCATGAGTTTTTCCACTGCCCGGCAATAGGCAAAGTTGTTATACATTGCGCACACATAATCCAGCCGATCCGTATGGGGAATAAACTGGTGATAGGTGCCGCCTTCAGCCAGTTTTTCG
>JAOUGQ010000257.1 GCA_029865515.1 Nitrospirota bacterium | reverse complement strand
TGTGCGGCAAATGCAAGAGCAGGGGATTGAGCCCATCGATGTGGTGGTGGTCAATCTCTACCCGTTTGAGTCGGCCATCGCGAAGCCTGGCTGTACGTTTGACGAAGCGATTGAAAATATCGATATCGGTGGACCGTCCATGCTGCGCTCGGCGGCAAAAAATCATGAGGATGTGTTGGTGGTGGTCGATCCTCAGGATTATGAGCGCGTGTTGGAGGGCTTGCAGTCCGGGACCGTATCCTTAGGATTGCGACGGGAGTTAGCCAAAAAAGTCTTCGATCATACCGCCAGGTATGACAGCCTGATTGCCAACTATCTCACCTCTAAATTAGCCGACACCTCAGCGCAAAAATTCCCGTCATTGTTGTGCCTGTCTTACGAAAAGGTCGAAGACCTGCGGTATGGAGAAAATCCGCATCAAGCGGGTGCCGTGTACCGGGACCGGCAGACCAAAGAAGCCTCACTCTGTCAGGCCAGGCAACTCCATGGCAAAGCCATGTCCTACAATAATTACTTAGATGCCAATGCAGCGTTGGAATTAGTGAAAGAGTTTGACGAAACGGCGGTGGTCATCGTCAAACACAATAATCCCTGCGGTGTGGCCATCGGGGATATGCCGGTCGAGGCCTATGTGCGGGCGCGAGAAACAGACCCGGTCTCGGCCTTTGGCGGGGTCATCGCCTGTAATCGGAATGTGGATCTGCCTATGGCGAAGGAAATCACCTCCACGTTTGTGGAAGTGCTGATTGCGCCGGCGTTTACGGAGGAAGCCCTGGCTGAACTCCAACGGAAAAAAGATTTGAGGCTGTTAGCCGTGGGTCAGCTGGAGAGTGCGCAACGTGACACCTTGGATATGAAAAAAATTGTGGGGGGGATCTTGGTGCAAGACCGGGATTTGGGGTCGTTGCGTGAGCTGGGAGACTTATCCATGCCCAGTCAACGCCAGCCGACAGACCATGAATATCAAGCCTGCGATTTTGCCTGGAAAGTGTGCAAACACGTCAAGTCCAATGCCATTGTTTTTGCAACCCAGACCCAAACTGTGGGTATTGGCGCAGGGCAAATGAGCCGGGTTGATTCGGTGAAGCTGGCTCAAATGAAAGCCAATCTGCCTATCAAAGGGTGTGTGATGGCCTCCGACGCATTTTTCCCGTTTCGTGATGGCATAGATGCCGCTGCAGAAGCAGGCATTACAGCCGTGATTCAGCCGGGCGGGTCTATTCGGGATAAAGAGATCATTCAAGCGGTTGATGAACATCAGATGGCCATGATTTTGACGGGCATGCGCCACTTCCGTCATTAATAGGTCTACCTCTGACATTCTTCAGAATCTTCCTTGTTTCCATTGTGTTGAGTTGTGGTGTGTTTTTCTAGGTTGAGTACGAATCTTTTCGCATTTTTAGATTTGTGAGATGGGTAGATGGAGGGGGAGAGGTTTTCAGGGCATAGGGTTGCGGTAAGGACCTGGACCATGTTGGAAGTTTCCTCGTCTTTGGGATGGCGGGGGAAGGGGAGGCACAAGATTTACCGGTGAAGATATTAATCATAGGCAACGGTGGCCGCGAGCACGCGCTGGCGTGGAAACTGGCGCAATCCCCTCGCATGAAAAAACTTTACTGTGCTCCCGGCAATGCCGGGATCGCACAGGTAGCCGAATGTGTGCCACTCCAGGTGGATGACATTGAAGGCCTCAAACACTTTGCCCAAACCAACCAGATCCATCTGACGGTGGTCGGACCGGAACTGCCTCTCTCGCTAGGCATCGCCGATGAATTCCGAAAATCGAAATTACGAATTTTCGGCCCCACCCGAAATGCGGCACTCATTGAATCCAGCAAATCGTTCGCCAAAGAACTCATGGTGCGGGAAAAGATTCCCACGCCGTCTTCGCGCGCATTCGATCAGCTGGAGCCAGCCTTCACCTGGCTCGAATCCTGTCCGCTCCCCATCGTTGTAAAAGCCGACGGCCTGGCGCAAGGAAAAGGGGTCATCATTTGTGCGACCAGAGCCGATGCCCGTGAGGCTGTTCGAAGCATGTTAGAAGAGCAGCGTTTTGGGCAGGCCGGCGCGCGGGTGGTACTGGAAGAATTCCTTGAGGGAGAAGAACTGACGGTCATGGCCTTTGCCGATGGCCGAACGGTCATTCCCATGATCCCTGCGCAGGATCATAAGCGAATCGGTGAGGGCGACACGGGTCTGAACACGGGAGGGATGGGAGCCTATGCGCCGGCGCCCTTGGGGACACCAGAACTTCGACAGCGCATTCTTGATGACGTGTTGTCTCCGGCGGTCACGGGGTTATCCCGGGTGGGGAGTCCATTTTATGGCGTCTTATACGCTGGGATTATGGTCAAGGATGGGAAGCCGTATGTGCTGGAATTTAACGCCCGCTTTGGCGACCCTGAAACGCAGGTCGTGTTACCACTCTTAAAAACGGATTTGCTGGATGTGATTGAAGCCGTGGTTGAACATCGTTTGGACCAACTGCAGGTGGAGTGGCACAATCAGGCGGCGGTATGCGTGGTGCTGACCTCCGGCGGATATCCCGGGGCGTATCAAACGGGTTTCCCCATCACCGGCCTACCCGACAACGAGTCGAAGTCCGTTATCGTGTTTCATGCGGGGACCACCCATGCAGACGGAACAATTGTGACGAATGGGGGGAGGGTTCTAGGGGTGACCGGGATTGATTCAACCCTGGCTGGAGCCAGAGATCACGCTCATCAGGCGCTCGCCTCGATCCAGTTTGAAGGCCGCTATTTCCGTTCCGACATTGCTCACCGCGTGCTTCAGGTTCCATCCTGACTCAAGGGGGCCCTGACGTGGCCACCGTTCTCCATCTCAATTCACCTCCATCGCCTCAACTGATCCATCAAGTTGTCCAATGTCTGCAGGAAGGCGGAGTCGTGGCTGTGCCGACCGACAGTTTTTACGGGCTGGCGGTCAATCCCTTCGATCAAGTCGCGTTAGAGCGGCTGATGCACATCAAAGGCGAACGCAGCCACAAACCCTTTCCGGTGTTAATTGGCGACCCTTCTCAACTTGATCAACTGGTCACGCATATACCTCAAATAGCTAGCGCACTCATGCAACAATTCTGGCCGGGCCTCTTAACCCTCGTCCTCAAGGCTCAGGAGCATCTTTCTCCCGCATTGACCGGTGAAAATGGCACCATCGGTGTGCGGCAACCAAATGATGCACGATTGTGCGAACTGTTGAAACAGGCCGGCCCGGTAACCGGCACCAGTGCCAACCGCACAGGGCAGTCTCCGGCCCAATCAGCGGAGGAGGTCATGAAACATTTAGGAGCGGAGATTAATCTGATTCTGGATGGCGGCCTCACTCCTGGAGGCCAACCTTCTACGGTGCTGCAGGTCGAACCAAAGCTCCGCATTATTCGCCAGGGGGCCATTTCCCTGGATCGACTCCAACAGATTCTGTCCGCGGATTCTGTCCAGCTTTCCGAAGAACAACCAAAGCAAACGTAATTCCCCTCCGCTCTTTTTCAGGGTCTCCAATGGGGTGGATCACTTCCTTCACCAAGTATGCCTTTTGGCAGGGGCCAGTCCTGTTAAACTGATTGATAATTTGACATATTTAGATAATTGAGCAAGGATTCGCCTGGCAATGGTGCCGGGTTTCGCCACGGCAGGCGAGGTCCTTTTCTTTCGGGAAAAGGACCCAAAACCATTGACGCCCAGTCTGGCCTCATTGAAGTGTACAGACGCCAGCCAGAGGAGAGCGGACCAACTCGCTCCGCTCAAACAAGGTCCGCCAGCAGATTAGAGCGTCCCTCCCTTGGGCCAGACGGGAGGCGTCGGGCCAAAGGAATAGAGAGAGGGACATGAGAACTTTGAGGAATTCCAACTGGTTGATTAGAACATGTGCTGGTGTTTCGGGGATGTTCCGGATATTGGCAGTGATTAGGGCCCTCCGCACGAAAATGGGGTCGAAAATGGGGTCGTGAGTCGTTTATTGATGTTCCTAGTGTTGGTTGCCTGCCGATTCCGCCTTATGCAGGTTATTGATGTGGCTCAAATGTCATCCGGGCTCTTGCCCTTATCTCAACCCTTTGACCACTTCTGGGAAAAAATGAAAATAGAAGTTCAAGCTTCAGATGTGACGGCCATCCTGCAGGCTTCTTGTAATGAGAACAGGGGTGTTTGGAGAATCTGTTTGGCTCGGGAAGAGTTCATGGTAAGGTTTTTGGGGCGGACCAGTCCGGATTCTTCGATGGTTCCCTTTTGGATATTCGAGGCCGGTGTGACGCCGAAGTGATGCAATAAGCCCATTCCGAATTCCCACCGGTTCAGGCTTTCAGGGCCTGCTATATGTAAGATTCCAGGCACATCCTTGGTGGCTACTTCCAATAAGGCTTCAGCGAGATTTTCGACCCACACCGGACAGCGAAGTTCGTCAACGAATAAGTGAAACCGTTCACCGGTCTGTGCCACCTTGATTAAACCCGTCGTCTGTCGATCCGGCTTGCGGAGATCATAGAGTAATGAGGTGCGGATGATGGTGGCCTGTGGGTTTAG
>JAOUGQ010000256.1 GCA_029865515.1 Nitrospirota bacterium | reverse complement strand
ATTTTTGTGATCTGAAAGGACTCCTAACGACCGACTCGTGGCACTGTCCCAGAAACGCACGGTCCCATCGCTTCCTGCCGAGATCACGGTATTCCCATTTGCCGTAAATCCGACCGCGTTCACGTCCCCGGCATGGCCGAGAAGGACGCCTCGTTCACGGCCGGTTCGGACATCCCAGAGTCGGATTGTGCCATCGGCGGATCCACTGGCCAGCAAGGACCCGTCTGGAGAAAACGCGATGGAGAGCACAGCTTTGGCATGTCCCGAAAAGACGGTCTGTTGTTGACCGCTGGAAGGATCCCAGATGTGCACATGGGTATCGCTACTGCCGGTTGCCAGGACCGATCCTGAAGGGGAAAAGGCCACGGCATAGATGATGCCGAAACCACTTTTCATGGCCTTTAATTCTTTGTTGGCTTTCCAATCCAACAATCGGAGGCTGCCTCCGTCTCCCGTACTTGCCAGGATTTCGCCATCGGGGGAAAAGGCCACTGCCCGGATATTCCCAAAAACCGAACTGAACGAGGCAGCTTCTTTTCCTGTTTGAAGATTCCAAACACGAGTCGTTTTATCGCTCGCTCCGGAAGCGAGAAAATTTCCTCTCGAGGAAAATGCCAAGGTCCGGACAGGAGCGGTATGCCCTTTAAGAATGGTTTGGAGACGGCCTGTCTGTACGTCCCACAGCCGGATGGTCTGATCCCCGCTTCCCGAGGCTAACACTTGATTGGTGGGATCAAAGGCCAGTCCGAAAATTTCTCCCTGATGCCCGGTGAGAGTCCTTCTAGAGGGAGACATTCCATCTGCGAAGCAAGGTAGGACCGAGAAATAGCTTAAACAGAACAGGAGAAACGTTACTCTAAGGAAAGCTTGGGAAATTATTGGTGGAGGGTATGGGGGCACGGTCGTCATGGTCCAATATTCACTCATAAAAATGGTATCACAGATGTTATCCAGTCTGTCGGATTTCAAGACTCAATGGTTCATCTGATCGAACTCCTTTCCGGGGGAAGTACGAAAGGATCACGGATGCATAGGAATTTGAAAAGATTGAGGAATCAGTTTTCAATTATCCCATAGTAATGAATGCTTCTGCATAATCGCTAGGCCCCCATTGTAAGGGGTCTCTTTGCGGGGAAAACCTTCAATGTTATCTGTAAATTTCAGGAAAACCCGGGACCGAAGCTCCTGAGAAACCAAATCAGGGTAATCCTTTGTCGGGAATAGAGGCATTTCTCTGAGTATGAAGGGGAGGCCACCGAATGGCGTTATGCCTGACCAGGTCTGGGCTTTCTCATTTTTTAACCCACGATATGTTGGATGTTCATCAAAAAAACTTAGGAAATTCTTATTAAACAATATGAACGGGTTTGCAATTTTATCCAAAAATTGCAAAATCGGTGGGTGAATGCCGTGGGGAAGATCGGCAGCAAAAAAATCATTAACATTTGAACCATCTGTAGATGAGTTACGACTGAGAAAAATAAAAAAGGATGCTGAGACAGCCATGAAAAAAGATAACCTCATTACACCTCAGGGAGGAGCATGAATTATGAATTTTTTTAAGTTGAGCTGCCGGAAAGGTGTCTCATTCATTGTTATGGGATTGTTGACCTTCCCCCTCACGTTTACCTCTTCCGTCCATGCCGGGGCCCAGGAGGAGGCCCAACGGTATTGCACCCAGTATGAGACCTCGACCGCCAGGCAGTGTCATGTCGAAAAATGTCCATGTGGTGTCGGGGAAAAATCACTCAAAAAATTCGACCGGAAAGGGCTCAAGCGGGGCTATTGCGTGTGTGTCTCCAAATCGGTGAAGAAAGCGGATAACCGCGAAAAAGCCGAACAGGCCTGTGAGGATTACGAAGCCCAATACGGCGAGGAATGTCTTGTCTCATCACGGAATTGTCCGGTGGGGATGATTCCCGTCGACAAGTTCCGCGGGGGACCGGGCGTCAAATATAGCGCGTGCCGTGATAAAAACGGCCCAGAACGGTTTAAGAATTTTGCCAATGAGGTGAACCAGGCGATGCCCCAGGCTCTGATGCTGGTGAACAGCTATAAAGCCTTTTTCAAACGGATTCATAATGCGGCCGATCCGTTGACGCCCCTCCCTGTTGCGACACAGAAAATCCTTCAGCGCCATTTTCCCAGGGTCAATCTCGAGCGGGTGCAAATCGGCCATTCTGAGAGGGCGACTTCGTCCGCCATAACCGATTGTCACAAGATTTACTTTAAACATGAATCGAAGGTGCAAGTCCTGCGCGGAGGCCGCATTACCAGATTGCTTCTCCATGAACTCACCCATGCGGAACAATGCGACCAGTGGGGCGGAAGAAACCGGTATGCCATGAAGTGGTTTCGAAATTTGGCTCCAGGAACCATCATGGCCTTAAAGAAAGGGGAGGAAAAGTTCGGGGATCGGATCCATGATGAAATGCCTATGGAAAAAGATGCCGAAAAAAAGGCGCAGTCGCTCTGCCGTGGCCTTTCAATCTGTGTGTTTGACTAAGGAAATTGTCCGGCGTGCGCACGATCGATGAATGAACAATTCACAGATGTCTCTGACTGGACATCGCAACCAGGAGGAATTGCAATCATGAACGTCATCAAATTTTTGCTGCTTTGTCTGTTCTCTTTTCTGTTCATCTTTCCGGCCGATGATGCACAGGCCAGGGCCAAGAGCTATCCTCTAATGTGCCGGGGGGGCGGGGCTATGAAGGGGCACTTTACGACTATCAGTGTCCAGTTGTACTTTGTCGGGGCTAAGCAGAGTGCCGGCGTCCGTCTGCCTCAAGCCGGTGAGTGTGCCTGGTTGGACCGAGGGTTCCTTCCGGGGGAGCCTCAAAAATTGCATTTCTTGCTCGACAGAGGAAAACCTCTCCTGGTCGAATTTGGTCCTCAGGGCGTGACCAACGTCAGGTCAGACAGTTCGAATCTTGAGTATTTGGTCAATAATATTCTTAAGGGTCAAGTGTTCCAGGTCCACGCTTATCGGGGGCAATGTCCGGGCGACAAATGCAACGTGCTCACGGTCACCAAAGTAAATTGATTGGAGAATCGGGTTAGAGGAACCATGTTGGCTTGGCCGGCGTGGTTTCCCTAATTCCAGTGTTGAAGCGGACTTGGATAACCATTAGCTTTCCGTTCATCATGTGAACCGGTGCATGTGCCGATTGCGATTCATTGTTTAGCTCCGGCGGATGACAATACGGATAGAGAGGTTGAACAATTTGCTCATTCGCTCTGCCGTGGACTCTCGATCTGCGTGTTTGACTGATAGGGCCGTTTTGGCGTAACGGGCTGTGAGTCTGGGAACGACTCATTTATTGACGCTCGACAAATAAAAATCACACGATGGGGAGAAATCGATCATGAAAATCCTGACTGTATTGGTCCTGGTCCTTTTGGCATCACTTCTCCTTCCTCCTCCTGAACATGTGGATGCCAGGGCCAAGAGTTATCCTCTGATGTGTCGAGGTGGAGGGGCGATGAAAGGAAAGATCTCTAACTGGTATATCGAATTGGAATTCCAGGGGGCGAAGCAAGGGGCACACGTTCGTCCTCCCCAACCCGGGGAGTGCGCTTGGTTGGACCGCGGTTTTCTGCCCGGGGAACCTCAAGTATTCTATTGGTTCCCTAAGCCAATAACCAGCTATAACTTGGATTATGAACACAACAGAATCACCAAATTAAATTCAGGCAATAACCAATTAGAATATGTGGTAAATGGGTTATTGAATCGAACGGGATTCCAGGTGCACGCGTATCGTGGAGAGTGCCCGGGCCCCCAGTGTAATGGTCTTTATGTGACCGAAGTGCGCTAAACCAAAAGGTGAATCATCCGGCTCCCTTTCGGTCTTCGTGAAAATTTTTTTGACTTTGGGTTGGCACGGGGCTGGTCTAGTTTAAAATCAAAGCTCACTGTCTACAAACGTTCTCGTCCAAGTTTACTTTCATATTTCTGACTACCGTGAAAGACTAGGGGAAGTGGAAACTGAGAACAATGGGGAAAAAATGTTTAACAACATAGTCAGTCGCTTTGTGGCGGAAATTCACTCTGCCTGATTGACTGAACAAAAATTTTGAGAGGGCGCATTTGGCCGACTCAAAAAAGATTTTGTAAATTGAACCCAAACGAAGGGGAGAATTTGATCATGAATTTCATTCGATTATTGGCACTGTGTGTCGTCTCGTTCCTGTTTGTGCTCCCCAGTGAAGAAGCGGATTCCAGGGCCAAAAGCTATCCGCTAATGTGTCGGGGGGGCAGTGCGATGAATGGAAGTATATCTCATAGCCGAATCTATGTGCGCTTTCTTGGTGCCAAGCAAGGCGTGAGTGTCCGTCCCCCTCAACCAGGGGAATGTGCCTGGCTTGATCGGGGTTTTCTTCCCGGGGAACCTCAGGTATTTATTTGGTATCCGAGCGACACAATTGGCCTGTCGATTGATTTTGGCAACAACGAAGTTAATAAGATTTCAGCCGGAAATGCCAAATTTAATTATGTGGCCAATGGTATTTTGAAGGGGACGACATTCCAGGTCCACGCGTA
>JAOUGQ010000255.1 GCA_029865515.1 Nitrospirota bacterium | reverse complement strand
AAGACGGGCCTCCCAGGTGGCTTTCTCCTGTTTCAGGTCAGCTTTCAGCTCTTCAATCAACCGCATCGTCTCAAGATCTTCATTTTGCAAAATCGTGTTGACATCGGGGACTTCTAAGGAAGGAAGGGAAATCGCGAACATGCCGTTTTCCTCGGTCGCCGGTTCCCTAACCGGTTTCACCGCCCCGGAGGTTGTACGAGATGTGCCCATCCGCACGCCCTCCACCGACATTTCCTCCACAATGACTTTTCGCTGCAACAGGTTCAAGCCATCAAGCCCCATGGCAATACGACCCACCTCTACGGCATTGGTCATCGGAGCCTTCGGATTCGTCACCTGCAAACGAGTCAGAGTCAGGCCCACAGGGAAAAGGCTTACATCCGCATGATCCAAGTCGACTTTCGCCCCGACCACATCCGTGCCCACATCCTCGATCAGTCCCTTGACCCACCCATCAACGAAAAACACCCAGAGGCTGGCTATGACCGCCACCACCAAAAGAAAGGCACCCAGTCCCCACCACCGAATCCATTTCGTCATCAGCCAGGCCTCCAGGACGAAAGGGTCTCATAGGTCTGATACAACTTGCTGGCTTTAAACATTTGCATGATCTTTGTTTTCTGTACCCAGGCCAGGACATGTTTCCGATACCGCAGAATCAGCAGGTTGGAAACCAAGAGCAGAGGGACGAATAGGACGAGAGAAAATGCCAGACTGCCCATGACAATCGAATTATGAAACCGCTCAATCCGCCACCAGATGGATTGATACAACGCCGTCCAGAGTTCCTGAAGTGCGGGCACGGTCAATATGGCCAGGCCCAGCGAATGGAACAGGGGATCCAACAGATAGGCAAAACCCGTAAAGACGGCCAACCCCAGCAGGAAGGCCGATAAATTCACCCGAAGCACTAAAACGAGAAGAAGCACCACCAGATTATGAAGGCTGAGCAAGGGGGTAAGACCGGCAACCATCGCAAAACACAACCCCAGGGAAATTTGCCCTGGATCGGTTTCGGAATTCAGGACTCGCAGCAGTTTGGCGAGAAGCTTAATCATTCCATTCAATTAGCTGGTAAAAAGATCACAACTTCAGGATAGCTCTGAATTTTTCTCAAGTCTACTCAATGTAAGGAGAATCTCGAACAAGACATGGAACACAGAAAAGGTAGAGTGGGGGCAGAGCTAGCCATCAATCAATGATGTTTTTTATCTGATAGTTCCCGAAAGGCCGCGATTAATTTTAGGGCCACACTGCTATAATTTTTGATGGCCTTGGGATCATTGCCTAAATCCAGAAAGGGTGTATAGCCCTCGATCCGGGCAAGTTCTTCCTTGGAAGGTCTACTGAACCCCATCGACCACTGCGAAAAATTCCGGTTTTTGATTGGACCCTCAAATAAAATCTCTATCCGGCTGTGGCGAGGATCCTGCCGAATGGCACGAAGCAGATCCATCACCCGGTCCTTGGGTCCTTCAAGAGCTTGAATAAACGACCCATCACAATGGAGTAACATTCCCGTGATTCCAAGGCGCGTATTTTTCTCGCGCGCGAGCTTCAACATCGCCATTAACTCGTCTTCTTCAATCGGCCGGGTTGCCGCACTGGCATAAATGATTTGGTACAGATCATTTTCCATTCTACGAGCCTCCCACACGTCATAAAATTATCTGCAGCACAGTCCTCTTCGCATTGAATTCCACAAAAAAGTGTCTGAGAGATGCGACCGCATGGTCTAGATTTCTGAGCATGTCGTTGAAATTCCATCGCCGCTGAGTCAAGGCAGGACCACCATATCAAAGCCTTCTCAAATATGAAACAGGGGACAGGGAAAGAAAAGAACTCAGATCTGAAAAAACCGGAAGAGCGGAGACTGACTCAGATACATCACGCCTGTAATCCGGCTACCGGAGAGATGAGGAAGCGGTTAATGCGTGAGGGAAAATACGAAGCTATCCAGAGCCTTCAAGTCCTGGAAGACGATGATGTTCTCCACCAAAAATACTTCAGCATGTGCTTGAACACCTTGTCCTCCAACCCCAACTAAAGCCAGCGGTAAAATCCTAGCGGCTAACTCTCCCGCCAACATGCGGGCATCATCTGAAGCCCTACCTATGGTCACGGAAAGCAACACGCAAGTAGGACGGATCCGGTCGCAATAGGTGGCTAATTCAGAAATGGGCAAATTAGCTCCCAAATAATGCACCCGACAACCCCGTGCTCGACACACGTACGCAGCGGTCATAGCGGCAATTTCATGCCATTCATTGGCTGGACAGGCAATAACCACAATGGGGCCCTCCTCCAATGCCCGGAACTGATTCATGGCCGAAAAAATTTTTTGTTTGATTTGATTCGAGGCATAATGTTCCTGCCCCACGCCGAGAATCCCATCGTGCCAGAGCTGTCCCACCCGTTCCTGCAAGGGCAGCAAAAAACGATGCAACGCTTCTTCAAAGGGAATGACTGCCAGGGCGCCATTCATTTTTCGTTCAAAAAGCACACGATCATTCTCCTGCAAAGCCTGCGTCAACTCGAGAACCAAGCGTTCTGACGGAGGTGGCTCACGGTGATTTTCCACTGACAGACGGTGAGCCTGTTCCTGCAATTTTTCACGACCCATTTCGGCCAATTCTCCGATGGCCACCCCCTGATCTATTTGAGATTTCAGATACCTGAACAATTCCACGTCTTCGTCGGTGTACAGACGATAACGATTATCTCCGCGTATGGGAGTCACCAACCCGTGGCGCCGTTCCCAGGCCCGAATGACGTGAGGAGAAAGGCCCGTAAGCTTTGAAAATCGATGGATTCGATACATTGGCATTAGGTAAATGTACCATTACGTATAATGTATGTCAAAAGAATTATATTAAAACTATTGACAAACATTAAACGAATGGCTATAACTATGAACATACATTAGACAAACATTGATTTAAAAAGATTGAAACTTTAATTTTAAAATGGAGGAATGAAAATGACACTCACCAAACAACACTCGGACCAGCAAACGGAAAGGAGAGGAAGGGATCTCGCTGGCGGATTTTCAACACACTGTGCGCGTTGCGGAGGATTCTTGGTGAGTAGTTTTTGTATCTCACCCGATCAAGGAACCTCGGAATTCCAAATTCCCGTGTGGAAATGCTTGCAATGCGGAGATGTGTTTGATGCCACAATCTTGAAGAACCGGCATCTTTCTCACCACCACTCTCACAATTAACCCGGAGGGTCATCGTCATGCGTATACCATTCAACTCTTCAAACAATCATTCACAGAACCAGGGAGATACTTCCATGAAGACATCTATCGGCGGCACTGTGCTTACCACCTTACTGCTCATCACCGCTCCTGCTTTCAGCGCCAACTTAGAAAACATGGTACTCGTTCCCAGAGGGGAATTCATTATGGGGAGCAACGACCATCAGGATGAGAAACCTCACAATGTAGTCCTCGATGCCTACTACATCGACAAATATGAGGCTTCCAACAAGGAGTATAAGGAATTCATGAAGGCCACCGGTCATGCCGCTCCTGCCTACTGGGATGACCCACGATTAAATAAGCCTGAGCAACCGGTCGTAGGAGTCAACTGGTATGACGGCAGCGCCTTCTGCGAATGGAAAGGAAAACGATTACCGACGGAGGCCGAATGGGAGCGAGCCGCCAAAGGCCCTGACGGGCATGCTCATTACCCCTGGGGCCACCAGCTTGATCCGTCCAAGGCCAACTATGGTCAAACGGTGGGCCACACCACTGCAGTGGACTCCTATCCAGAAGGTGTGAGCGGGTACGGAGCGTACAACATGGCCGGCAATGTCTTTGAATGGGTCTCAGATTGGTATGATCCCGGTTATTTCAACGTCAGCCCTGCCATGAATCCCCAGGGTCCGGCCACAGGTCTCAACTTTGCTAACCAGGGACCGGTCAAAGTGCTTAAAGGGGGATCCTGGCTGGCGCCGGCAAGCTCCCTTCACACCAGTCATCGATTCTGGAATCAACCCGAGAACAACTCTTATGGAGTCGGCCTTGGATTCCGCTGTGCCCAGGCTGCTTCTCCGGCCGGACTTCAAAACGTGCAATATGACTTCATGCTTTCTCTGATCAGCATGGGCCAGGAAAAGTGGCAGGAGGCTCTGAAGTCTATTGACCAAGCGCTGAAGGCCGATCCGAACAATGCAGAATATCAACAGACCAAAACCTTGATCATGGACCAAATCAATAAAGGAAAAAAGTAAGTCGGGGAGTTTTTGTCCGTCATAAACTGAACAATCATCGTCAAGCCTATAACCAAACAGGATGAACATTATGACAAACACAATACTTCGAGAACACAGTCAAGAAGGATTCAAGAGATCAGGAGGACGCCTGCCACAGGCAGGCGTCCTCCTGGGAGGACTTCTGCTGGCGGTGAGTCCCTTTGCAGCATTCGCTCAGGATTCTGCCGCAGTGCCAGAGAAGATGGCCTATGTGCCCTTTGGTCCATCGATTATGGGCATTGATAAAGACCCGGCAAATACCACTAGCTCCGGCGAATCAGCCAGCCTGTAC
>JAOUGQ010000254.1 GCA_029865515.1 Nitrospirota bacterium | reverse complement strand
CAGTGGAAAAGTAGGGTAAGAAGGCTTTCTGAGGCGTAACCGGCAAACAATGGAAAGAGTCAGGCTGTACCCGTTTGTATAAATGGTGTACACGAAGGGATCAACGCGAGTAACCCGCCCTGGGAAGGCTGTTGGCAGAAGTTATCAGCAGTCCCTCTTGCAGGAAGTTTAGCGATGACGGAGACAGTGGAATGGTAGATGGCCCAGAAACCTGGGGTGTGGGCGTTATGGACGTAATGGTGAATATCCTGATCTGAGCATTGGCCTGTTTCACAATATCGATGGCGCAGCGCCAGAGCCGATTCAGCCATCACGTTGGCAATGGGCGAATTGCCTTCACACAGATGCATCGTGGATCGGGTCTCTAAAATCTCAAACCCACAGGTCTGCAATTTCTGAGGCAGGCGAAGCGCATAGCCCGGGTCTAATCCCAAATCTACAAACATTTGACACATAGCGGAATTGACCCTGGAATGTGGTTCGTCCCGGTGGTTATCCAGCAATGTGGCTGAAGTAAAGTCCGGCTCTTCAAAAACAGCCATGCTACCTGGTTGCGACAGGCGATGAATCTTATCGAGTATGTCCGTGTCCTGGTGGTTGTGAATCAACACATATCGGGCATGGACCAGGTCGAGAGGGTCATTGATGGGGACATCGAGAAAGTTGCCTTCCCGGATGTCATACGGGGGAGTGGAAAATCCTTGGAGGTAGGTGGTTTTCTTGTCAACGCCTATGACTTTTCCGTTAGCTCCCACCCGTGCACCCAGCCATTGTAAAGTCGAGCCGGCACCAGGCCCCAGTTCTAAGCATGTCCAGCCTGGTTGAATCCCGGTGCGTTGAAGCATCGCAATGGTTGTCGGATCGTTGGCCGTTTCAATCATCCGCAAGCGCCGGTATTCGCGGTCCTCGGCATGGCCCTCGAAAATATATGCACTCATGGGTCTACCCTGTCACATGCATGTGATAAAGGGAAAAATTTACATTTGAACGACTAGACAATGTTCCTTGTCTATCATACCCGTCTGCCGTCAGCGGGAATTCTTACTCTTCTTCGTCATCCCCGCCGGGTGGTAGCGGGGATCCATCTGAAAAAACCATGATGGATTCCCGATAATAGATGTCGGGAATGACAGCGGTAGGGATGGATTCCTGCCGGAATCCTGCAGAAATGGCATGAATGGTGACGTATGAGCAACCGGCATTTTTCCTGGAAGAACGTCGCCGGGCAATGATTGAAAAATAACACTTTAAACTTTCCCGCTATGTGAGGCTTTCTGCTGCGTGAGTTCCGGCAATATAGCCGGTCGACCATGCCCATTGAAAGTTAAAGCCCCCGATACGACCGTCGCAATCCAGCATTTCACCAATCAGGTAGAGCCCGGGTAATTTTCGAGAAGCCATAGAGTATGGGTTCACCTCTTTCAGTGGGATCCCTCCCGCTGTGACCTCGGCAAAATTCCATCCACGCGAACCGATGACGGGCAGGGAAAGATTGGTTAACGCCTGAGTCAAGGTTCGTCGAGTGGACCGGCGGAGTTCCCCTAAGGGAGTCGTTCCGAGATCCTTCGTTTTTTCTTGAGGCCTGGCTTCTTGGGGAGTTGGGGGGAAGGCATCATTGATATACGCACACATGGTTTTAGCGACCCGAACAGGCAAGCGTTCCGACAAAAGGCCTGCCACCGTTTGACGGCCGGATGTCACTCCAGCATTGGAAAGCCAACGGTCAATGTCTTCGAAGGATTGGCCGGGAAAGAAGTTTAGGAATAGTGTGACTTCATGCCCTTGTCCGTGAGCGATGATCCAGAAACGACTGGCATCTAAGGTGACCGGTCCACTGATACCAAAGTGCGTCCAGAGCAGGCTACCGGTTCGCCGGTCTACCAGCTTGTCATCCACCCGGGTCATCAACGTTACCTCATGGGAAATGCCTGAGAGTGTCTGATGAAAAAACGGATCATGGATCAGAAGAGGAACCAACGCGGGATAGGTTGGGGTCACGGTGTGTCCCAATTGTCGAGCGATCATCCATCCGTAGCCGTCAGAGCCGGTCTTCGGTAACGATTGACCACCTGTGGCCAGAATGATCCGACGGGCGATGAATGTTTCCCCTTCGGTCTCAATGGAAAAATGCTGTTCGTGAGGCGTCAGGCCTTTCACGCGATGCTGAGGGAGAAGACGCACGCCGAGCGTTGTGATTTGATCAAGAAGGGCTTGAAGCACCGTGCGGGCGGTATTCGTCACCGGAAAGAGTTTGCCCGCCGGTTCCTCCTTGAGTGGAACGCCGAGTGAATCAAACCATTGGGCCGTGGCTTGTTCGTCAAAGCGTTGCAGTACCCGCTCAACAAACCGGTGAGTGCCATTAAAGTCCGATGACGTCACCCGCACGTTGGTGACGTTACAGCGTCCTCCACCGGAGACCAGAATTTTCGCCCCGATGGTGCGTGCGCCATCCAACAGCACAATCGACAAGTCCGGCCGCGTTTGTGCCGCAAAAATCCCTGCGGCCATGCCCGCCGCTCCGGCGCCAATGATGGCGATATCTATCGGTTGAGACAGTGATGCGGTTGAAATCATATTTAGGCATCGTGGGTGGCGGGACATTTATGAAACAGCATGACCGTATTCCCCACAAAGTTCAGTTCTGCTTGCCACTGCTCCGCCAGCCATTTAAACGTCGATTGTGAAAAGAAGGAGACATGGGTGGGATCCTTCAGGTAGTACCAGTCGGCAAATGGTGGTTGCTCTGGCACAAGCTGTGTCATCACTCCCAAGAGGCCTCCTGGCTTGAGAAGGGACCAGAGTCGATCCAGTTCGAAGCCGGGATGATGGAGATGCTCGACTACTTCGGTGGCCGTGATGAAATCATAGGATTGGCCTAAAGTAGAGGGGGTTGGAGCATAAAAATGGTCATAGATCGCCATCCGGTGCCCCGCCTCCTCAAACATCAGCGAAAGCGTCGGCCCGGGGCCTGCACCAAAATCCAAACCATCACTTCCGAGTTTCAATCGATTCTGCATAGGCAGGAACATTCGACTGAGGAAGGCCCGGTAGGACGGATCATCCGGATGATTGTTGTGAAGGTCATATTGGGCTTTTTCATCGTCTGCTGATACATACTGTTCAGCCGGGACAAAAATTAACTGACAGGTCCGGCACGACAAATAATCGCGCCCCCCGTTTCGAGAGAAGTGGTGAATGTCAGTCTTGTGGCATAAGGGACAATGTCGAGCGGCCCTATTCTGCTTTTGGAATGGTAGTCTGTAACTCATTTCCCCACTTTCATGATGGCGGTAATCACAATTATCATGCCTCTCTCCCACGTTCAAGATGCCGACATGCGGGTTGCTGATTCGTCTGCGCCGGCCGCATCTGCGTGAACGAATGTAAGAAAGGTTTATTGTTCTACCAAGTTGGCGCAATCAATGCACAACGGGCTGGTGGGGTCGGAGTCCAGGCGCCTTCTGGCAATCTCTTCGCCACATCGAAGACACCAGCCGAATTCCTCCTTTGCGATTCCTTGAAGCGCCGCTTCGATGCGTTGCAACGACATGTGCCGCCGTTGCTGTGAGGCCTTGGCCATCGCGTGATCCTGGAGCGCATCCATTCTCGAGACCCGTCCCCTGGTGGTTTGATCCAGCTCGACGGGTTGGGCTGCCTCCTGGCCGGATTGTTCGACGGCGAGAAGGTCCGACCGGAGACTGGTAACGCCTCATTGAAATGTTGGGTGTCAAGATCGTTTAACATCTTTAGAAGGGGATTTTCTGTTTGTTCAGACGGAATCTCCTCAGAAAATTCATCGGCGTACAAACCCGTTGGAAATTCTTGCGAATGTCGTATGCGATATTCGAGTTTGATTAGGTTACGTTTCGCAATGTACCCTACCAGGATCTTTAATGGCCAACCGGGCGCAATGAGAAAAAGTGGGAATCGGCATAGAAGGGAGAATAAATGGAAAAAGTACTGAAAGGATTGCTCAAGTTTCAGGAGGAAGTGTTTTTAAATAAGAAAGAGTTGTTTGCCCTGTTGGCCGGGCAGCAGACGCCCAGGATACTGTTTGTCACCTGTTCCGATTCCCGGATTGATCCCTCCCTGCTTACCCAAACGGAACCAGGCGAATTGTTTATTATTCGCAATGCCGGAAATTTGATTCCCACCTATGGCGCGGCTATCGGAGGAAGTACTGCTACCCTGGAGTATGGGGTGTCCGTTCTGCAAGTAAAGGATATTATTGTATGCGGACATACCGATTGCGGAGCCATGAAGGCGTTGTTGCACCCGGAAAAATTACAAGACCTTCCCGCCGTGAAAGCCTGGTTGCAACATGCCGAAACCACGGTGCGACTCATGAAGGACCATTACGCGCATTTGCATGGAGAGGAATTATTTGCCGCCACCATCCGGGAAAACGTTCTCGTTCAATTGGATCATCTCAAGACCCATCCGGCGATCGCGACCCGGTTACGCGCGGGAAATCTCCGCCTGCACGGGTGGGTCTATTCCATCGGGAGCGGTGAAGTGTGGGTGTATGACTGGGAGAAAAAAGATTTTGTGAATCCGAGAGAAAAAA
>JAOUGQ010000253.1 GCA_029865515.1 Nitrospirota bacterium | reverse complement strand
TTCCAGTCGCTTTTTCATCAAGACATCATAATCAGCGATTTCCCTGGTGGTAATGCGCAATTCCTGAACACCAACTTTATCCGCCAGAGCTAACCATATTTCCGGAAATAAAACCCCTTCCATATCTAAACAGGTGACAACCGGTTGTGCCATCAATACCTCTTTTCGTAATTAATATTAAAAAACCGCAAACAGTCCGAAAAAGTCCAAAGGATCATAAAAGAATTCCCGGCTCAGTCACAACTAGTAAAATCGAAGACTGGCCCAGATGCCTGGAAGGATCTTTTCACTTAAAGAAACAAGAACTGGAGGGAGGGAGATTCAAAACAACCCGAGGAGATCTTTGGGAGATTCACAATAAAAATCAGGATGTAACGCCGTGACTTTGTCTCGGTTACCATACCCATAACCCACGGCGCAGGCTCGAATGCCCGCAGCCTGGGCTGCTCGAACATCATTCGTACTATCCCCAATCATCACCGCCTCAGAGGAATCCACGCCCAATCCCTCAAGGGCTCTTCGTAACATCACCGGCTCGGGTTTCAATTCCATCGTATCCCGCGGAGCCTCCACATGGTGGAACAGATCCTGTGCATGTAATCCCTGCACAATTGAAAGGGTATACTCTATGGACTTGTTGGTAACAATGGCCTTTCGTCGGTCCTGATAATGATGGAGCACCTCCCATATGCCGGGATAAAACCTTGTGGTTTCCACGCAATGCTCTAAATAATGTTTTCGAAAAATTTCCAATGCCGCTTCATATTGATCCAGGTTTTCTTCGCCAACCGATAGGCGCAGCAAACGCTTCACCCCATCGCCCACGAAGCTGAAAATTTCCTCACGCGATCGTAAGACCAACCCCAAATCCCTTAAGGTCAGATTCACCGCCGTCGCAATATCCACTTTTGAATCGATCAATGTCCCGTCAAAATCAAAGAACAATACCTCCGCGCGCCATTTATTCATTTCTGCACATCTTTCTCTGTTGCAGTTTCCAGTTGTTTTTTTAATGAGACGAACAGCGCTTTTCTCGCCGGCTCAGGTTCGTTCAACTCCGTCCAACGAACAAAGTCGATGAGGCGTTGTCGACCGACATGAGGAGGCAATTGAGGACCGACAATTTGCCAGCGATCCTGCACCGCCTTGATATGAAAATATTGAAATTCAGGATGTGGTTCGGCAACAAACGTCGCACTTTCCCAATACATCGTTCCTAACACCTCAAAGATGACAGGTATTTTAGCTTCCAAGCCATCGAGGATTACCCATTGAGATATATCATCCACCACCTCAAATTGAGAAATGACCACCACATGCCCCCAGACGGGTTCTTCCTTCCAAGCCACGAAGGGCCTCACGACCTGCCAGGAAGAAGTCTCCAACCGGGCTCCTTTTTTATCCAGGGAGAGATATTTCTGTAATATTTTGGTGGGATCTTCGGTAATGTGGCCGATAAAAGCCTGGAGAGAACCGGCTCCTACCGTCAACATGCCCATTATCCACAGCCACACCCCCAATAACACCGACAAACGGTTTACCATGATTTTGGAATTGGAGGATGTGCAACGACCACACAAGAACAACCGGAGGGAAGAACCACTTATCCTCTAAACAGGATAACCAGGATAATTCCCAATAGGAGCCAAAGGGGGATGGACAACATCAAACCCCAGGCCAATCCTTGAGCAGTTTTCAACCGGCCCTTTAAGGTTTGCTTTTCCAAAGCCTTAGAAACCCGCAGCTTGACATCTTCGAGGTGGAACGGTTTCGTAATGTAATCATCGGCCCCACGATTTATGGCCTCCACCGCCGTCCCAATAGAAGGATGCCCGGTGATCATTAAAAAGATTACCTCATCGTTTTTAATGTCCCGAATACGCCTCAACAATTCCATCCCATCCATATTCGGCATGATCAAATCTGCCATGATCACATCAAATTCACCCTTCCGGTATTGCCTCAAAGCCTCTTCACCGTTTTCGGCCATGACGACGGTATAGCCCAACGAGATCAAAAACTCAGACAGGGCTTCCCGAACGCCCTTGTCGTCATCCACCACTAAGATGCGCTCTGCCATTTCTTCTCACCTTATCCTTCGTAACGGTCAGACACCATCATACTCGACGACACACCCGATTAATGAAGCTTGGGGAGCTCCACCACCACCACATCCGGCGGAACCTCGAATTTGAGCAGGCGGGGCGAAAGACCTTTATTCACTTGAATATGATCAAAGATAACGTTTGAGATGTTGCCACTCACCTCAAACAAGGTAATAGTTTGAATTAAGTAAGAATCCGGAAATAGTTTCAGCACAATTTTTTTGATGGTCGGAGCTTCATTCCCCGCGGACTTAGGGACTAAGGTCAGACTGGGAAGTTCCCCTCCCTCCTTTGAGCCAACTGTAGATTCCAGAATCGTAAATTGTTGGGACAGCTTTCCCACCCCTTGAAGAAGAGCCAAAGGGCCTTTGGACGCCGCCATCTGCGTCAGCACCCCTTTGACCACCTGTTGATGTTCAGGAACATACATCATCACCTGATCACCATCCACATAAATTTGTTCTTCCGATGGCTGAAAATAATCCCATCGAAGCAGTCCGGGTTTTTTCAGATAGAGCCGCCCTGAAGACGTAAATCCCGTTGTAAATCCTTCAAGAATGGTCTCTTGGGTAAAATCGGCCTGCAAATCTTGCGTCTGAGCATAACGAGCATCAACTTTTCCAACGAGATCCTCTACATCTACAGCGGAAACCGAAGCAGCCCACGCACCAACGACTGGTACAGTGAAACCCAAGAAGCCTATTAAGACAAGTTCCCGCAGCAACATTATCCAATCTCCGCAATAGCCGTGCCTCGAGCTAAGACATCTCGTCTCCCATCACGCCCTGGGGCACTCACCAGACCTTCTTCTTCCATTTGCTCAATCATCCGTGCTGCTCGTGGATACCCCACACGCAAACGACGCTGAATAAACGAGGCTGAGGCCTGTCCCGTCGTCATGACCAACTCTCTGGCCCGCTCATAGGTCTCATCCCGCTCCTGCTCATCCACTGAGGGCTCTTGCACGGACTCTAAGGCCACCGGGTCATACACGGGGGTAGCTTGCGATTTCACCCATTCGACTACCCCACGAACTTCCTCATCAGAAACATAGGGACCGTGCAACCGGTTAATTCCGCCGGTGCCAGAAGACAAGAACAGCATATCACCTTTTCCCAAAAGACTTTCGGCTCCGTTCGCATCCAAAATGGTCCGGGAATCAATCTTGGAAGAGACCTGATAGGCGATTCGTGCTGGAAAATTGGCCTTTATCAGGCCGGTCACGACATCAACCGAAGGCCTTTGAGTGGCCAATACGAGATGAATGCCCGAGGCACGGGCCATCTGAGCAAGTCGGGCAATGCGATCTTCAATATCCTTAGGAGCAACCATCATCAAATCTGCATACTCATCAATGACCACCACAATATAGGGCAATAGCACCCGCTCCTCCTGTGACGTCTCCAGCTCAGGAGCCCCTTCCTCCAGATTCATCGATTGGCCTTTGCTCAGCTTCTTCACCATTCGAAGGGGAGAACCTGTTTTCTGGCACTCGATAACTTTTTTATTATAGGCATCAATATTTCGGACTCCCAATTCCGCTAACACCTGATAACGTCGCTCCATTTCCTGCACGACCCACCCAAGCCCACGAGCCGCCTCTTTAGGATTCGTAATAACCGGCCGAATGAGGTGGGGAATCCCATCGTACACTTGCAATTCCAACACTTTAGGATCGATCAACAGGAGTTTCACTTCATCGGGATGCGCGGTAAAGAGGATATTCAACAATAGACAGTTAAGTCCCACACTCTTTCCTGATCCCGTGGCTCCCGCTACCAGCAAATGAGGCATCGTTCGGAGATCCGTCACCACCGGTCGTCCGAAAATATCTTTCCCCAAAGCCAGTGCCAGCTTTGAGCGCGCCCGCGTGAAGACCTCGGACGTCAACATTTCTTTTAATCCAACGGTTTCCCGCTGAGGATTCGGGACTTCAATCCCCACCGTGGATTTTCCAGGGAGAGGAGCCACAACCCGCACCTTTAAGGCTTTTAGGGCCATAGCCAGATCATCAGCCAAATTCACAATACGGGCGACTTTGATTCCGGGGCCGGGAGCAAACTCATACATGGTAATGACCGGACCAGGATGCACATCGGTAACACTCCCTTCAATACCAAAACTCGCCAACGTGTTCACAAGGACTTCGGATTGAGATTTCAACACCGAATCAGTCTGATGAGCCGCCCGCGCAGCATGGGTATCTAAGAGATTCACGGGGGAAGGCATTTGATAGGATTTTGAAATTTGTTTGCGCGCAATAAAGGTATCGTCGACTTCCTCCAGAAGAGGAAGAGGGGGTGCTATTTCAATTGCGGCCGGATTTCCTTCTCCCTTCACCTTGGACAACTTGGCCTTGGGTTCCGCTGGTTCCAACATCAACGTCCCAATGCCACCACGGGCAGCCAATTGACGGTTAATTCGGATGGATTTATTCATTTTGGCTTGGGCGCCTGATACCCAC
>JAOUGQ010000252.1 GCA_029865515.1 Nitrospirota bacterium | reverse complement strand
AAGGTAGCGTTTGGCTTCGTCCTCCCCTTTCGGTTCCAATTTCACCCCTGCAAAATCCCCCACTGTTGCCTTATCAGAAATCTCGCCAAACGCCGTCACCGCGCCGACAAGCTTAAAGACGACGGCTTCCCGCCAGAGCGGAAGTAAGTTTTCAGGGACCTTAGGCACCAGCAAAACAACTCCCAGAGCCAGTTCCCGATCTGAGCCTTCCTCAGTGGTAAATCGCACAATCTCTCCCTTGAGGACATCCTCCCGTTCACCGTCGGAAAGAGGCAAAGCCTTGAGCAATTCCTCTGCCGTAGGAACGGCTATCGCAGCACTGGTGAAACCGCCTAAGATCAGACAGATACTCACCATCATCCCAACCATGGACACGAACCCCAATTTCAAAGAACCTTTTTTAACCCAATGGAAAAATGAAGGATGACGCAAGCCAGATGATACCAACATAGCCATTTCACCTCCCGTGATAAAAATAGACCAAATACTAACCTTACAATACTGATTATTGGATCATTCCGGTTATGAGAAAGATAATCAGGTGCCAAAAACCTAAGAGGCAAAGAACGAAGAAAAATAAGTCATCTTCCTCACATCAGACTTCGATGATGTAACTTGAAAGATGGATTACAATCCTACCCGGAATGGTATCTCTGGGAATTTGCATTTCCTTTTCCATTCCCAACATAATATATTACAACAAAATTCCTTGCCGGAGTCCAGATTCCAATACAGAAGCAGCGTATCGAAAAGGACACCAAGCATTCAGCTTTATTAGCCCTGAGCACTCTGCAGGACTCGAAGTTGAGGTCCAAGCAAGTATTCCAGAATAACTCAGTAGCACCCTAAAAAGTACGGGAATCTAAGGAGGGCTAGACGATGGGGCTTCAATCCAAAATTGCCGACCTGGGTCGGCTACACGAAATCATCAGAGCGTTCAGTATCGCGGGCTTTGGCGATATCTTTAAAAAGATGGGGCTTGAAGCCACAGCTGAACACACAGGCAAGATTATGGGGTGGAAGTACGCAGAAGACATTGCCCATCTTGAACGTCCTCAGCGTATACGGAAACTTTTTGAAATACTCGGGCCGACCTTTGTCAAACTCGGTCAAATTCTGGCCACTCGCCCGGATCTGTTCGGCCCTGAGTGGATCAGTGAATTGGAAAAACTCCAATCACAGGCACCACAAATGGACTTCGAAGAGCTTCGTCCTCAGATCGAAGAAGATTTGGGATCACCCCTTGAAGAAATATTCGAGGAGGTCGACACCAAACCCCTGGCTGCCGCTTCCATGGCCCAGGTTCACCGGGCCACTTTGAAAGACGGGACAAAGGTGATACTTAAAGTTCAACGACCCGGAATCCGGACAAAGATTGAATCGGATATGCGTTTGTTAACATATTTGGCGTCATTAGCTGAAAAAAAAGTCCCGGAACTGGCCGCCTATCATCCCCAAAAAGTGATCCAGCAATTCGTGAAGTCCCTACAGAATGAACTTAACTTCATGACGGAAGGACAAAATGCCGAACAGGTCGCGGCCAACTTCGAAGATAATGACCAGATCGTGATTCCCAAAATCTACTGGGAATGGACAAAGGAACGCATTAATGTCCAGGAATTTGTGGAGGGGATTCCCGGCGTGAATATTCAAGCTATTGATGAAGCGGGCATGGATCGCAAGCGCATTGCCCAGACGGGAGCCAGTGCGGTGCTTAAAATGATTATGGTTGATGGGGTCTTCCATGCAGATCCCCACCCCGGAAATTTCTTTATTTTGCCGGGTGAACGGATTGCTTTCATCGACTTTGGCATGATTGGACGCGTCTCTGAGATCAGACGGCAACAAATTATGAAACTGTTGCAGTCCTTGTTACAAAATGATGCCGAGGGCCTCTGCACGATCCTTTTGCAATGGTCTGACCGAGCAGGCGAAGACCCAGGGGAACTTTTAGTAGCCGTTGATGAATTTCTGGGCAAGTATTCCGGGAGATCGATGGAGCACATGGATCTTTCAGTTATGGTTGGAGACTTGTTGGCCCTGGTCCGGAACAACAATCTCACGATGCCACCGGATCAGGCCATGCTTCTCAAGGTCTTTGTGTCATTGGAGGGGGCTTTTAAGAAGCTTGACCCGGCATTTGACATGATGGTCGCGATACAACCCACCCTTCAAGAGACGGTTATCAGCCAGTTTTCGCCGCAAGCCTTAGGAAAACGCGGGCTAAAGGTTCTCCTTCAATATTTAGAGTTATTCGCCGATCTACCCAAGGAGATACGGCGCGGAATCTACACGGTGAAAACCGGTAACCTGAAAATGCGGATCGAACTGAATCAACTTGAGGAACTCAAACACATGCTCATGCGAGCAGCCAGCCGCCTGGCGGTGGCAGTCATAACGTCAGCCCTGGTAATCGGAACCTCCGTTATCATGGCATTCGCTGAAGGTCCGGAGATTTGGGGGTTCAATGTCTTTAACATTTTCGGAATTGGAGCCGTCATCGGGGGAAGCCTGATCCTCATCGCCATGATGCGGGACAAAACCTGGAAAAAAAGTCTGGGGAAATAAACGACCGGAACCGGTTACCAAATGACCAAATGTGACCAAATAAGGGGTCAGGTCTTCCATTTTGCAGAGTCATTGATTAGGGGTCAAGTCTGTTGTTGCAAGATTTGCTTCTCGATTCGTTCCAGTGTGCCCCGAAAGAACTTCTCCGCGGCTTGCTTCCGACGGACCTGCGCACAGGCCCAGCTGACTCCGCCGTAACTCGATAAGCCAAAGTATTCCGCCGTGGCCTGGAGCGTCCAATCACACAGAAGGGAAACAACGAACTTGGCCACCTGTCGGACTTCGCCACGACTTTCGCGTTGCCCTGCTCGCACGGAGGCCCCCATGACCCCGTAGGCCTTCGCCACGGTCTGGACGACCCGCGTGACTGACGGCCGCAACGCCACCCGCTCACCCCCTGGCATGCTCCCGCGAAATGGCCCCAAGGATGCCATTTACCCCCGTGCAAAGCACGGGGCTCTCTAGCATGAGTTAGTAGAGGCATATTCTCGACCGTGCTATGCTTCTGAAACTCGGCACTGCTATCGGGGCGCAATTCGTGTTTCAGTCTAGATTCGCCTCTTTCTCGCAAGATTTCGAAGACCGGTGGGAGGTGCCTGGCGTTAATTTAAGAGTCGTGCAGACTCGACAGAGTACCCTGGGGCTGTCGCTCCAACTGTGGGACACCACCAGCAGTGAGCCGATGTGCAATTCTGTTGCCGAGGCTCACCAGCAAACCGAAGCGGTGACCCAGGATCCTGTGTTTCTTGAGGATGCCGCGCGGCTTGCGCTGGGCAGTATGATGGCTGACGTGCTGCATAGAAAAACGACGGCGCCATATGCTGCCCTATATCGGATTATCGCCCAAGTGATGCAGGAGGCTGTCCCGGATAATTCGAAAGGCTGTAAACCGGAGGCAGACCAAGAAAATGCGCCTGGAAAGAGGAGGAAAATAGAATGGGCGAAATTATTCAAGTTTTCAGAAACATGCCCGTAGCAGGCCGAGCGGTTGCCGTCTATCTTTTTTTGGTCGTGACCCTGTCAGGATGTCTCACCGCACCCATTTTTACTCTTCCAAACACGCCGGAACCTCTTCCCTGCCTAACGCCGGTTCGAAGCGAAGACACGGCAATCGGTTTAGCTGTCTCCGGTGGGGGAAGTCGCGCCGCTCTTTTTGCCGCCGGCGCCTTTGAGGCTTTGGCCAGGCTCAGAGTCGGGGCAGAGCGAAGTTCCATGCTTGACAGCGTGTCTTACATCTCGAGTGTATCGGGCGGCAGCCTCGCTTCTGCGTATTACGTTCTCAAGAAGCCAGCGCGCGATGTCCCTATGCTGGATAAGCAGGGGGATTTGACTCAGGAATATGATGATTTTTTTGCGGAATTCAAGAAGGCCATGTCGCGGGATTACGAAGGGCCTCTGGTGCGCCGGAATCTTCTGCTATGGCGTTGGGTCAATCCGGCATTCGTCGCAAAGTCGTTGATTGAGATTCTCGCCGAAGACTACCTCGGCGAGGAGACGTTCGGCAGTCTCCGTGATCGGGAAGAGCGACGGGACGTTCCTCGTTTGATGGTTAACACCACGCTGTACAACGACGGGCGCCGTTTCCTGTTGAGCACGTTGCCGCGCCAAGATCTTCTGTTTGACTGGGCCTCTGCGGTGAGCGGGGCTGCGATCAAGAAAATTCCTGCCGGAGACGTCGAAGACCTCCGGAAGCGGGCGGGGGGGTTGGAGACCGTCACTCCGCAAGACCTGCATCTTAACATCTGCGAAACAAAAGTGGCTACCTCGGTTGCCGCGTCGATGTCGTTCCCTCCGATCATCGGGCCGATCACCTTTATGAATGAGAAGGATCAGCGATATTGGCATGTGGGGGACGGCGGAATGTCCGATAATACCGGCGCTGAATCTTTGGTGATGATGGTGTTCCAGAATATGAAAAAAGGGACCTTGCGCCGAGGGTTGATTATCATGATCGACAGTTCATTTCCTTTCGAAGTGGGCGGCAAGGAGTTAGATCGCCGAAAAGAC
>JAOUGQ010000251.1 GCA_029865515.1 Nitrospirota bacterium | reverse complement strand
ATTCCCGGTATGGGGGAATGTGTTCCGGAGGATCATCTCCCCAGGCAAACAACCATTCCCGTAATTTCCAGCGACCGAAGGCGAAGCTGCGTGATTGCAAATTCGGGACACCCAGCCAATCCGACAGGACGTAGTAGCCGTCAAACCGGAGCAACGGATTCAAATTAATCAGGAGACCGGTCACCCAACTGGTGGTCGCCAAGACAAACAGCAGGCTTTTGGTGATGCCCTCCGGACAAAAATTCCAAAAAAACGTGGCGATCATGGCCACGCTGAGTTCCACCACGGTTCCAGCAGCAGCAATCGCGGCGCGTTGCTTCCTGACCGTGAGCCGCCAGGAATCGGTCGTATCGGTATAGAGCACGGGGACCATAATAAGAAATCCGAGACCCATCGTGGGCACCCGGCACCCGTACCGGACAGCGGTGTAGGCATGTCCCAGTTCATGCAGGATCTTGATGGCCACGAGTCCGCAGGCATAGGCGGTCAGCCCTTGCAACGTGAAAAAATATAAAAAGACATTGGCAAACGATTCCCATTGCCGTGCGACTCCCATACAGCCGATCACACCCAGAAGGACCACGCACATCAAGGCCCAGCGGCTAAACAGTGGAGCCACGAAAGGGAGCGTGTGTCGTAAAAACCGGTCGGGATTGCACAACGGAATCCTGAAAAATAAATAGTTGTGGAGGACCTTCAGCAGCCAATGTTGTTTCGCCTGCTGGGCCTGCCCTAAGAACCCCTGACTCCCTCCGACCGGGGAATCCCGGGTTAAATTGTTGCGATAGAGAAATTGGACGAGTTCCAGCACATCACCTGTTTTGACCGTGACCGACGTGGTTCGGCTGACCAGGTCCACCAGCCCCTGAGCGGTTCCCGCGTGCCATTGCGAAAGGAGCTGAAAGGCGGACCATTCAATTTGAAAGAATTGATGCCGGACAGGGTCAACGATCGTCCAGGTGGGCACTCCGTCAGGCGTGGGGGTGCCGGGCAGGATCTGAAGATCTTCGCGCAACGGTGGAAGCGCCACGTCACCTTGATGTGGTGGTTGAGCCATTAGAACCCTAGTGTTTGTCGAAGGACCCCGAGCGGACGCCGGAAGAGGTAAAAAAAGAGGGTGACCTGTTCTCCATACACTTTGGCCGTGCCTTGCCACCCAATGCGAATGTCTTCAGGCGGTTCCGTGAATTCAGCTTCCACCCGATAGGCCAACACATTCGTCGGGAGGATACTGGCATGATAGCTGGCATGTCTCAATGTGGCAGGAATGGCTTGCAACGGACTGGCATTCAGGAACACCTCAACCTCGGCTCCTTCCCGCAACACGATGGCGTCTTCCACAGGCAGGTCGATTTTCAATTCAAACTTTTCGGGGTTGGCCACTTCCATAATTCGTTCTCCCACCACCACCGGTTTGCCGATCCATTCCGATTTATCCCCGAAAATCACAATGCCCGTTCGGGGAGACTTTACCTCCACATGCTGTAACATTTCCCAGGCGTAATCCCGTTCGGCTTCTTTCAGTCGGACTTCCGAAGCTTGCACGGGCATGCCGGCACCGGTTTCATGATCTAAAAATGCGCCTTGCGTGACTTTGCGATATTCCATCCAGGTGACGGACAGATTTTTTTCCGCCACTTCAAATTGGTTCCGGAATTTCGTGTCCTCATAGCGAAAAAGCATCTGCCCTTCCTGCACCATCGTATTCGGGTGGACAAGAATATCCGCCAGCACCCCATCCAATGGTGCGGTGACCACAGACGGATCCCGGGGCACGACTTCCACGGGCGCCAGGGTGGATAACCGGACAGGCAGCCACATCGCGGCCGTCAGCACCACGAGCACTCCCCAGATCCATTTCTTGAACACATGCCAATTTTTCACGAATTGTTTCCTGCCTCCCAGCGCCTGCCAGGCATGAGCAACCGTTTCGGCAAACCGCCGAATCAGTTGCACCTCTCCTTCATGCCAGGGGGTCTCTCGCGAGAGCCACATCCCACCCATCACCTGTTGATCCGCCCCAATTAATGGACACCACAAGACATGGGGAAACGCAAAGTTCTTCCAATCACCTTGCAGATCTTTTGAACATTGCGTCGGGGACAGAGGACCGGGAGCCTGGAGGATGGCTCCTTCCCACAGATGGGATATGACACGTTCAACCCAGCGAATCATCGGCGCGTTGCGGTCAACGATGGCCACGCTGGAAACCGCTTCCACCCTGCACCGCGTGCGCCCGTCCGGAGTGATGGAAAGGATACAGGCCTGTCGAAAATCCACCAGACGCCGGGTCTCATTGGCCAGAAGAAAACACAGCTCTTGGACGGTTTGCGCCTTTCGGATCTGACTTTCTGCGTGAAGAAGAGCGATGAAAATTTTTGAATCAGGCTCTGTCTTGGCAGTGGGAGAGGGTGAAGAACCGCCGGAAGGACCGGAGGGACGATTCAAACCCTTCCCGGCCCCTTGAGGAGGAGACTCTGTCTCGATTGCCGTGTGCACCACCCGCGTTTTCCCCCTTTGGGTCAACAGATCGGTTGATCCGAAAAGGATTTATTTTTTGGCAGTTTGTTCACCGGTGGAAGACTTAGACGAGGAAGGCTTCGTGCTTGGCGTAAATGGTGATTTGGCAGGGAACGTGCCTTCCGGAAATTTGGCGCTTCCACTCATGCCGGCTAACACACCAGCCGGATGCTTGTTAAACCGGCCGAAGACCCGAATGGTTTGACTCACGGGATCCACCCGGGCGCCAATTTCCGCCACTACCGCCGGATAGGCATCTTGCGTCTCATCGATACTGAATGAAAAGGGGCTGTTCTTGGTGATCCACCGCAGCGAAGACGACGGGAGAATCAATTCGATATCCAGATCCTGATTATTGACGATGCTCAGCAAATCATCATACGGATTCACGCTCTCATAGGGATGAACCAACGTCTTGACCACCCGTCCGGCAAACGGCGCATGAATCCGGCAACCTTGGACGATGACCTGCGCCCTGCTGAAAGCCGCTTGGGCTTTTTTCAATTCGGCCTGCGAAATTTCCACTTCCAAACGGCCAATGCCATGAAGACCGGCAAGCTCCTCGTTATTAATGACGGTCTTTTGCCGTGCTTCCAATTCAGCTTGAGCGGACGCCAATTCCGCCCGGTATTTGGCACATTCAAATTCAACAAGAAGGGCTCCCTTCTTAAAACCGTCCCCATCCCGAAACGGCATCCGTTTCACCAACGCCTGAATTTCACTGGCAAGGACCGCCTCGACAACAGGTTTCACAATGCCACGGACGGTTTGAAGATCTGAAGGTGGCAAACTGCTTCGTCCTCCGTCTTTTGCCAGACTCACGCCTGAATGCAGAACGATCATACTCGCGACCAAACACAGCATGTGGAGAGGGTGTCGATGTTTCATGGGTTGGACCTCTCTTGGGGTTGACTCTCAGGTTGATGAACACGTGATAATAACTCGGGGCGTTCCAGCAATTTCCACCGTTCCTGTAAGGCCTCGGCCAATTCCCCGACTCCGTCTCCAGTGACTCCTGTGGGGAAGGGGTCTTCTCCGATCGCCGCCAGCACATTGGCATAGGCCATTTCCAACTTGGCCAGAGCAGATTCATACCGTAACTCCGCCACCAGACCCTGCACCTTTTCCCGGATGACCAGATGTTCGCTCAGGCGGTTAAGGGACCAGGACCGGTTGACCTGATCGGCAATGGCCATTTGGGTGTCGAGGTAGCGTTTGGCGGTCTCCACATCGTTCCTCGACGCATGATATTGCGCCACCGACACATGCACTTGACTCATCACGGCCATCGTCAAGGCCAGACTTTGCATGTGCAACACCTGCTCCTGGGCGTCGATCACCTGTAAGCGAATGGGATGCCGGAACACATTCAGGAGATTCCAGCTGATTTTCGCTCCGTAATTCAGCCAATTATTATGGAACAAGAAACTATTGCTATCGTAATTACCTCCGAAATACACATTAAGATTCGGCAACAATTCCAATAAAGCCGCTTTGGTTTCTTTGGCGTTAATCCGTTTTTGGTAATCGACTTTTCTGAGCTCCGGCCGGCTTATGAGTGCCCGGTATTCCAAATCCTCCAGTTTCTCCTCCACTTTGGACATGAGAGGTGGATGTTCCGGAACCAGCAGTTCGTAGGGTTCACCGGGGTCCAGGTTCATGAGTTCGGCCAGGTGAATTCTGGCTAACGAAAGTTCCTGATAGAGCTGTTGAATTTCCCGTTGCGCGCTCAGAAGCTCTCGTTCATATTGCAGGGAAGTGAGCGGATCCGCCAATGCCCGTTCCCGGATCAGATGCACTTCCCCCAGCGCTTTCGTCACCCAATCCTGAAGAAAGGCCAGGCGGCCCAACGCCCGTTCCGCTCCCACCGCCTTCCAAAAGGCTGCCCGGACATCCTGAATAACCCGGTTGGCAATGCGGCGTTTATCTTCTTCCGCTATGAGCACGTCATTGGCGGCTTGTTCGGCCCGCACGTAGGAGAGCCCGAAATCCAACACATCCCAACTCAAGGTCAAATTTGTGGTGAAAATATCTTTATCGGCTGAAGTGGAGGAGAC
>JAOUGQ010000250.1 GCA_029865515.1 Nitrospirota bacterium | reverse complement strand
TTACCCTAAACACCCCCCCTGACGTGTCGAGACTCTCCGCCCTTAAACGGGGCCATATCACAAAACCATCTCACTTATAGCATTTTTTTGAAAAAGGAACGTGTGGGGAAGCGATAGTTTTCGAACTTACAGAAACCTTCTTCCTCAGCAATATGGAGAAGCCAAGCAATTCTCTCCAACTGAACCTGACACGATACAGAACCCAACCGCTGTGGGTTGAGGCTCATTTATTGCGATTTTCAGCCTCATTTTATCCGCATATCCTAAGTTCCCATTTTCTTTTTTGACTCAATTTTGTATCTTTTGAACGATTTATGGATTGTGATGGCACGACAATCCAAGGCCATGGAGTTCGTTGAACCATTTCCCTGGCCATCACGACTCAGAGAAAAACAGGGAATACCATTCATGTCTAACGGAGGTACGTCATGAGACGTTGGCCCGTCATTGGTCTACTTCTTTTCCTAAGTGTCATGGTCGTGATCGGAAACGCCAGAGCTGAACCCCTTCCCACACCAACGGTGGAGTTCAAACGGCCTCTTCATTTTCTGACGCCTGGAGGGGAAGATATCATCGTTCAAGAGGGAACCTATGAAGTCGGCCAAGCTACGGAATGGATCCAGCTCATCCCCGTGGGCGGGAACAAGACAGAGGCGTTGTTGGTGGAAGCCACACCGATCACCCATAACGAAACGATCGGTGTGGCAACAACCTTTTCAGTCTCGGAACATGAAGATGAGCATGTACTGAGACTGCTCCTCCCTGGCGGAACCGGTCTTGAGTCTGTGGGGTCCTACAGTGGTGTGCGGTCCAAGGCCGTTCGACGCCCGATTAAACAAGGAACCCAGTTGCAAAGACAGTTAAACATCCCAAGCCAGCCCGCCATGACGCCCACCGCGCCTAACCTGATGTCAGTGAAGGCCTATGACATGATCGAGGGCCAGCCGAGCTATCAAGTATCCTACCGCCGCGATCCTGCACTACAGCTGAACCTGGCTGGCCCTCCACCTACCCACATTCGGATAGGCAATAATCCGCAATTTGAGGGCGCGATGTGGCAGACTTTCCGAACAGACCCCGTTTTCCGGTACTTCTTCCCCCAGAAGGCCGGGATTGGACAAAAAACCATTTACGTCCAAGCCAAGTTACAATTAAGCACAAACACGGCGCCCTTGCTCAGCGCGGTGCGGACTGCAAATATTGAGTTGCGGCAGGCCCCCGTTATTCAAAGCCTCACCATTTCCGGAAGCCCCGGCGATCCCCCCGGCAAAACCTATGGCCGGGATGTCGTGATCACCTGGACTCGAACAGGGCAAGCCAACATCGCACGGATTGGCGAGCAAGCACAATTGACGGATCTGCACGCCATAGGCCATACCTTTTCAGGCGGACCGACGACCAGTATGGCCTTTCAACTGTCGCCAGGGTATGGCACAAAAACCATCTATGTACAATTGGTCGACAAACCTTATGGGGGAAACCCTTCCGTCTATGCTCGCTCAAACGTGGCCAGCGTGACCATTGATCTACAGCCGGTGTCCAACCGGACCATCACCTTTGAAAACGTTCAAGACATGTCGAGCGTGATCGATTTTGCCAAGGCACAAGGCTACACCTTTGAAACCTGGAAGGCGGGAGGGTATGAGGGTGAATGTCGTTTGGAAAAAATTAATGGAGTCTATGGGATGGTAGCCGACCTTGTGTATGAGAATTCTAGGGGGGAGCCATATGGTCCTGGCCCATCAAACCTTGATGTCCGCTCCATCAGGGCGGTTCGTCCCATTGTGTGTTTTTTTAAGCTGTTCGCGGGAAAAGCTTTAAAGGCCCCCTGGAAATTGAAATCAGCGAGCATCGTCACCGAGGGGCACCCAAATTTTAATATTCCCAGTTCGAAGTTTTTTAACCCGCCGGTCAACTGTCAGGGCCCACGGTGGGAAAAACCACCTACCGGAAATACCACAGATCCGGAGATTCGAGTAAGTGTGCATAGTACCTATGTCAAATTAGATCCTCTCACTAAACAGAATGACCTTTGCCTAGGGGGGCATTATTACCACTATGGCCCCACGATGATCTATCATTTACGGGAACTCAAACTGGAAGGGCCGGTGAATCAGGACTGGCAGCAGGCCTTTCAACCATAATTCCGGTAGAGAGTTGATATAAACCTATTGATACGTTGTAAAAATATGGAGCCGGATGGGTTTTAAAGAAAAGAGAAAAGTGGGGTGAGTGACGGGTTTCGAACCCGCGACCTCCGGATCCACAATCCGGCGCTCTAACCAACTGAGCTACACCCACCATCAAATCTGTGTCTGGCAAGAAGTTCGAATCTTATCAGAGGCCCCTAGGGGTCGCAAGCCAATTCCTGTCATGCACTCAATACCTGGTTGTCCCACTTGGGACAAGCCAATTTGTGAAGAAGTCTTTCGGCTTCTCGAACACTCACCTCCTCCTCGCCAGCTTTCAGTTGACCGAATTTAAGAAACTGTGGTACAAAATGTGTTCAGCATTTTTCTGGAGGAATACATGGCTAATCGGCATCAATCAGCAATCAAGGCAGCTCGCCAGAATCTCAAGCGGCAAGAACAAAACCGGTCTATCTTGCGACGCGTCAAGACCTTCATTAAAAAGGTTCATGGAGCGGTTCAAGACAAAAAAAGTGACGAGGCCAAGGCCACGTTGCGAGAGGCGACCTCGGAACTTCATAAAGCCGTGACTAAAGGCACGCTTCATCGAAACACGGCCTCTCGTTGGGTTTCCCGTCTCGCGAACCGCGTCAACGCTCTCTAAACACAACATTAGGGCTCAGAAGGTCAGGGAGTTTTCACGCCCGGAGAGATGCGGGCGCGACCTGCTGGTGCTTTCTTCACCTGACTGGTTTTCGTGGCTTGGCAGAGTTGAATGACCAGGTCATCTAATATGAGTTTTGGACGTGAAGCCCGCCCTCCTTTGAGAGCCGAATCGGCTTGAGCGAATAGTTCCCATGCCCGACGAAGGTGGGGCTCCTTCCACCGCTGCACCTGTTGCACAAATTCCCTGGATCGAAAGGGTGGGATTCCTGCTTGGCGTGCTGCCTGCCCTGCATCATTTCCTTCTTCCATCAGCGCTTTTGTTTTCCAGATCCTCCGCATTTGCCATAGGAAGGCACCCAACATGCGTAAGGGGGCTTCGCCGGTCTCTAAATTTTTGGCCACAATGTCCAACGCTCGCCCATGATCCCCGTGCGCGACCGCTTCCGACCAATCAAACACGGAAATACCAGGCGGTTTTCCTCTGATCGTTTCCACGTCCTCTGCCCGGACACGGTGCCCCTCGGGTATAAACGCCACCAATTTCTCTAATTCGCCGGCAGTCCCATGCAACCCTTCAGTCACTTGATCCTTCAAGACTTCGAGGGCGCTCTCTTCTAACTGCAGACCTAGCTCACGTGCCCGCTGTGTGACCCATCCTGCCCGTTGATTGTCAAATAACGGAGGACACTCCACCACCGTCGCACGTTTCTTGAGTTCTTGAACCCACTTCGTCCGCCCGTCTAATTTAACTGCAGCAAAAATCAGCGTCGTGGTTTCATTGGGAGTCTGGAAATAGGGAATGAGAGCTTCCCCATCCCGGGCAGAAAGTTTGTCCGCCCATTTCACAATGAGCAGTCGCCGCAACGAAAAAAATGAGGCCTCTTCTGAAATGGCCAAAATTTCCGAGGCGTCGGTTTCATCACCATACACAACATCCACATGAAACATGTGAGAGGAATCATTGGTGCTCGATACTCCGGATGACTCTGAAGCACTCCCTTCCTGACCGGCCGAACGAAGGATGGACAAGGCCTGATCGCGAAAATACGGTTCTTCCCCCATCACCAAATAGAGAGGGGATAACCCTTGCCGGGTGATCTGACTGCGGAGTTCGTGAACTTTCATGCTGCGTGTGACCGAAGAAACAGACAATCGTGCCAGATGACTCAATTGCTCAAAGAATTGGGAGGCAGGAGATCTCCCTGAGGCTCCGTGATCTCAGGAGATTCGATGTCTTTTGATGCCGGAGCAGGGACATCCTTTCCCTCTTTCACTTGAAATTTACCCTGATCCCTGGCCCCCAAAAACCGATCAGCTAAATCGGCAGCCACAAGTTGCCCCGCTTGCTCAACCGCACGGTCCTGTAAGACCCGGTTAAATTGCAATCCGGTCTGGGCATCTCCGGTTGAGGTGGCTCCCACAAAAAATTCTGCCGTACCGCTGCCGGTTTGCGACCATCGAATTTTTCTGGTTTTTCGATCCTTGACGCTTACAGCCACCGTGACCATGACTCGACTTTCTTGTGTCTGAGTGCGAGAAAAGGCCAATGAAGGAAGCGTCACCGAAATTATTGCGCCTTCCAGAATAAAATCCGCTGACACATCATCATCAACGAATTCGGCGCTTCCCGAGGATTGCAACGCCTGGCGAAGATACCGTGTGTATTTGAATTCCAGATTCGGTTCAAAGCTGTTATTTTTGAGCGTATGCATGGCCAGGCGAACCGGCGGTCCTTGCGCGACAAGGCCGGCACTCCCTCCGATAACCGGGCCAGGTCCTTCGACC
>JAOUGQ010000026.1 GCA_029865515.1 Nitrospirota bacterium | reverse complement strand
ACATCAGAAGAAGAAAGTCCCCAAACGATGATGCGACGGCAAGGAGCATACCTTCAATTATCAATGGAACCGGCAAGATCCAATAAAAAAGCATAAATCATTGCCGTCTCCTCATATCGTTTAAACCGGCCGGAGGCTCCACTATGCCCCGCTTCCATATTGGTTCTGAGAAGAAGACGTTGATTGTCCGTCTTCAGAGCACGCAATTTAGCAACCCATTTCGTCGGCTCCCAAAATTGCACTTGTGAGTCATGCAATCCCGAAGTCACCAGAAGATGGGGATAGGATTGTGGTTCAAGGTTGTCATAGGGGGAATAGGAGAGCATATAGTCATAAAAGTGTCGTTGATTGGGGTCACCCCATTCATCATACTCTCCCGTCGTGAGCGGTATATTGGGATCTAACATGGTGGTCACCACATCCACAAAAGGGACCTGGGCCACCACACCATGAAATAAATCCGGTCGCATATTCATGATCGCCCCCATTAATAAGCCGCCAGCACTTCCACCCATGGCGAATAATTTCTGAGGAGCGGTGTACCCTTGCTGAGCAAGAAATTCTGCACAGGCAATAAAATCCGTAAATGTGTTCTTCTTTTGTAATAACTTGCCATCTTCATACCATTGCCGCCCCAATTCTTCTCCACCCCGAATATGGGCTAACGCATAGACAAATCCACGGTCCAACAAGCTGAGACGAGGGGAACTAAAACTCGCATCCATGCTGGCCCCATAGGAACCGTAGCCATACAACAACAGGGGATGCGTGCCATTCCTGACAAACCCCTTTCGGTAAACCAGGGAAATAGGAATAGAATTGCCATCTAAAGCGGGAGCCAAGAGGCGTTCCGTCTGATAATGGGTAATTTGAAAACCGCCCAGAACCTTCTCTTGCTTCAGAAGAATTTTCTCCCGGGTTTCCATATGATAATCATAGATCGTCATGGGAGTGGTCATGGAGGTATACCCAAACCGAAGGTAGGGGGAGTCCGCTTCACAGTTATCGCCCAAGGCCGCCATATAGGCCGGCTCTCCAAAATCCAATTCATGTTCAGTGCCACCCTGGCTGGGAAGAATTCTGAGATGGATGAGTCCTTGCATTCGTTCTTCTACCACAAGGTAATTCTGAAAAAGTTCAAACCCTTCAAAGAACACATCCGACCGATGAGAAATGACTTCTTGCCACAAGTGCTTGTGCGTCGAATTCAAAGGAGCCTTCATTAAGCGAAAATTTTTAGCTTGATCATTGGTTCGTATCCAGAAATGCTCGCCGAGGTGGTCCACATCATATTCATGACCTCGCTCCCGTCCCTGGAATAACTGAAACTCTCCTTCCGGGGTATCCGCATTCAGATACCAACACTCACTGGTTATGGTCTGATGCGACCCAAGCACCAGATATCGCTTGGATTTTGTTTTGCCAACATAGACCGAAAAGGTCTCGTCCGTTTCTTCATACACCAAAGCATCCCGCCTTGGATCCTCTCCCAACGCATGACGAAAGATCCGGAACGAGCGTAACGTTTCAGGATCCTGCCTGGCATACAAGAGCGTACGATTGTCATTCCCCCATTCCATGTTTCCAGTCACGGAAGGAATAAATTCACCAACCATCTCTCCGGTGGTCAGGCTTTTAAACCCAATGGAATAAATGCGTCGGCCCTGCGTATCAATGGCAAAGGCCAGAATATCCTGGCCAGAACTGATCTTCCAATTACCCAATGAAAAATAATCATGACCCCGAGCCAACACATTGCCATCCAGCATAATTTCTTCGGGACTGGTCAATGAATCCTTTTTCCGGCAGTACAGGGCATACTCCTTCCCCTCCTCATACCGTGTGTAATACCAATAATCTCCGAGCTTAAACGGTACAGATAAATCTGTTTGTTGGATACGCCCCTTGATCTCTTCAAACAACTTCTGCTCCAAATCCCGGGTATGACTTCTCAACGCCGCGGCATACTCATTTTCAGCCCGTAAATATGCCAACACTTCCGGATTATCCCGATTTTTCAGCCAATAATACTCATCGATTCGAACATGGCCGTGACATTCCAATTGGTGTGGAATTCGTTTTGCACTGGGTGGATTGGGAATCAATGGACGGGAATCAGGGAAACGTGTCGACATGAAATGTCCTTACCTTAATAAATAAGTTTTGCTGATAGTTAGGCTTCATCCAGATTTTTAGGAGTTTGACGGACTCGTTTAATCTGAGTACGCAGCTTTTTCTCCTCCAAACGCTTCTCACGTACTCGATAAGGGACTCGAGTCCGAACACGGCTTTTAACGGGTCGCAAGGCATCCTGGAGTAGCCCAATGAATTTCTCCACTAAATCTGCTCGATTCGCGGACTGAGTGCGATGCCGTTGGGCTTGCAGCCTCAAGATCCCCTGTTGATTCATACGGTGGCCAACCCTTTCAGCAATTTTTCGTTTTTGATGGGAGCTGAGGACGGAAGTATGCATCACATCAAACTCCAAAATGACCCGACTACTCACCTTATTGACATGTTGTCCACCCGGACCTCCACTTCGAGCAGCCGAAAATCGCACTTCAGAATCAGGAATCGAGAGATCCTCATTGATCACAATGGCCATGCCGATATCCGTTTGCGTGGGAGATTGCGTATGTTTTGTCTTATAAATGCCAGCAGAAATATCAATGCCACATTTTCACTTAACATGTCCAAAACATACCGCCAACCACTGTTCAAAATTATAACCACTCTCCCTATAGATTAATTAAAATACCTCAAATCCTCCTGCACCGCCAACATGGTGATCACTCCTTAAAAAAGAAAAAGCAGGAGTCTCAAGACTCCTGCTTTTTCAAACCTTCACCTCTACCTCAAAGTAAAGCGAGGATTTTACATGGCAATGCATCCTTAGTAATTTAATTACGCACAAAACCACTTCACTGAATTTCGGCTAGCATGGCCTTAACATGAGACTCTTTGAGCTTTTTCAATGCCACGACCTCGATTTGACGAATTCGCTCACGAGTCACAGACATGGAACGCCCCACTTGCTCCAGAGTCCAGGGTTCATCCACTCCGATTCCAAAGCGTAAACGAATAACTTGCTGCTCACGAGGAGTCAATATCTGAAAAATCTGATTCAACCATTGTGCATTTGATTTACGGGACACTTCCTCGTCCGGGCTTTGGCAAGCGAGGTCTGGAATCAACTCACCTAATTCGGTTTCTCCGTCAACCGATGGGGCATCTAACGATATGGGCTCCTGAAACGCTTCTATGGTTTCTTTCACCCTATCGCCGCTCATTTCCAATTCTTGACCAATTTCCTCAAAAGTGGGTTCTCGATCAAATTGTTGCGCGAGGCGTTGGGCGGTCTTTGCGATTTTTGTGGAAGCCTCATTCGTATGAACCGGCACGCGAATAGTCCGGCTTTGATCCGCAACCGCCCGTGTAATGCCTTGCCGGATCCACCATGTAGCATAGGTACTAAATTTAAACCCACGGGTATAATCAAAGCGTTCGGCCGCTTTCATAAGCCCGATATTGCCCTCTTGTACCAGATCTAAAAAATTCATCCCTCTGCCTAGGTATCGCTTGGCTACATCCACCACGAGACGAAGATTCCGTTGTACCAAGGCGTCTTTCGGCTCTTCAATATCCATCCGGGCTTCAAGAATCGCACGACGAATCTCTGCATACTGCAGACCGACCTTCCGCCCTGCCTTGCCTTGTGCAGCCGAGAAGGATTGCAAATTGGAGAGGCAGTTCACAATTTCTTCAATGACAGGAGCTGAATACCCGTTTAACTCCAAGAAATGACACAATTCCTTTTGAACCACTTCAACCTCTTCCTGGCCTTTCAATCCCTTAGTGAGCTGAAGAGCCTGTCGCAACAACTTACGGAGACTTGCCGTTCCTCCATAAAGTCGAGTGGCCAAATCCAGCTCTTCCTGAGCATTCAGAAGCGGGCGAGACCGAAATCCCCGAAAATACATCGATTCTAAATTCGCAGCCCCGGGCTCAGAAACTTTTCGAGTTCGCTCTTCCTGTTCCGAATCCGATTCGGCCCACTGTGAAAAATCCGGAGCTATTATGGGAGCCCGTTTCATAGAACGGCCTTTGTGTAAAAATGGTGCGTGATTTTTCCGCGCTTCGTGAAACTGTGGGACCGCTTGAAGTGTTGTCATAAAAATTCCCCTTTCCTCACATTAAAGAGTTAGAGGCACAGGTGAGTATCCCCTTTTATTTGGTGATGACACCCACATTTGTACCACCCCTACATGAAAGGGGAATTAAGGGAAAATTAAAAGTTTTTAATAGAGTGAGAAAAGGAAAAACCCCTACATTATCGCTTCGGAGGGAGCCAAAGGAAGGAAAACCGTGAAACACGATCCATCGTGAACCGCACTCTGCACCTCAATAGATCCGTGATGAACCTCCACAATCCACTTACAAATCGCCAAGCCCAATCCAGTCCCCTTAGCCGCATGCGCACGCGCCTCGTCCGTGCGGTAAAACCGATCAAAAATTCTGGCTTGGTCGCCTGAAGCAATGCCAATACCGTGATCTCGAACCACCAGTTTCCCCTGGTTTCCGGCAACAATTAACGAGAGTTCAACCGTTTGTCCATCTTGAGAATACTTCACGGCATTATCGACCAGATTCAATAATAATTCCCGCAAACGCAGATCATCCCCCTGAACCACCACAGGCTCAATGGCTTCGAGAACCGTGTGGATATTCCGCTCTTTTCCCAACACCAAAGCCTGTTGCTGAATCTCCCGAACCAAATCATCCAACTGGACAGGAAACATTTTGAGCTTAATTTCACCGAGATCCGCTCGTGATAAGAACAAGAGTTCATCCACAATCCGACTCATTCGATCGATCTCTTCTAGATTGCTCGCCAACACAACCCGATAATCTTCAGCTTGCCGAGGTCGCCGTAACGCCAACTCGGTCTCACCTTTTGTAATGGTTAAGGGGGTTCGAAGTTCATGGGACGCATCGGCGCTAAACTGGCGAATTTGCCGAAAAGACACCTCCAATCGTCCAATCATGTCATTGAAGGTCGAAGCTAATTGTCCGATTTCATCGTTGGAATGGGGAGTTCGTATCCGTTGGGTCCAATCCCCGGCCGCAATACGTTGGGCAGCTTGAGTAATCGCATGGACCGGACGAAGCGCCCTCCCAGCCAAAAACCATCCCCCCACCAACGACACGAGCAAGGCGACGGGAGAGGCGATATAGAGGCCGGCTAATAACCGATGTAACATTTTTTCAGTCGGTTGGAGGGAAGTCCCTACCCGTAAAATATTCACAAGTTGATCTCCCTGACGAATAGGAACCGACAGTAATCGGAGAGGAACACCTTTTTCAAATTTCACGGATTCAAACGTAGACTTCCCATCGAGAGAGGCACGAAAGGATGTCTGACTTAATGGAATCTCCCGGCTTTGAATATTGGCCGACTGAATGGTCACCTGGCCTGCCGGACCAAAAATTTGGAAGAATTTATCCAGTAAGGCTATCTCTGGAAAGTCCTGGGATAAATCCTCGAAAATTAAAAATGGCCCAAATCGATGTTCTCCCAACGTTCGGATCGCTACGGCTGCGGCCTCATCTAATGACGCATCCACCTGCTCCCGAAGGGCACGGGACATAACCAAATACAATGCCACCGCAAAGAGAACAAGAATGAGAGCCAGCGCGGATCCATACCACAGGGTTAATCGAACCCGAATCGAAGTGGCTTTCACCCGTCAGCCCTCATCATATACCCACTTCCCCGCACCGTTTGAATTAGACTCCGTTCCCGTCCTTTATCAATTTTGTTTCGTAAGTAACTGATATACACATCAATCACATTGGTAAACGTATCAAAATCAAGATCCCATACATGCTCAGTAATCATTGAGCGCGTTAATACCCGCCCGGCATTTCGCATGAGATATTCTAAAAGAGCATATTCTTTGGTCGTGAATTCGAGGCGTTGTCCTCCACGAGTCACTTCTCGAGTAACAGGATTTAACACCACATCATCTACCTGGAGAATCCCGGTTGGTGCGCCGCCAGCCCGTCGAAGAAGCGCACGAGCTCTCGCAAGCAATTCTTCAATTGCAAAGGGTTTCGTCAAGTAATCGTCGGCTCCAGCATCCAGACCCTTCACGCGCTGATCTACCTCGGAACGTGCCGTTAAAATAAGAACCGGGGTTTTAACACCCGCAGCACGGGCACGTTTTAGGACTTCAACCCCCGGCAAGCCTGGCAACATCAAATCTAAAACAATCAAGTCATAATTCACTGTTTGAGCCCAATCCAACCCTCCCGGTCCATCTGCACAAACATCCACGGCATAACTTTCCTCTTCCAGCGCTCGCCGGATGAAGGACGCAACTTTTGGCTCATCTTCCACAACTAAAATACGCATCTTAGGGAAATCTTACCACCCCAATACCTGAACCGAGAAGGGGAACAAAGATTGAGTGAATAAAGCAATGTCTGAAAAGTGAAAACTGAGACCATTCATGGCGCAGCTGGCACAAAAAAGGCCCCATCATTTGCATGACGAGGCCTTTACTTTATCAAAATCTACTTCAGATTAGAGATGGTCCACCAAACTTCGAAGTTTGTGGCTACAACTCGGATGCCGGAGCTTTTTTAGGGCTTTGGCTTCAATCTGACGAATCCGCTCACGGGTCACATCAAAATCTTGGCCAATTTCTTCAAGCGTATGGTCCGTACTATCGCCGATCCCAAATCGCTTCCGGATCACCGTCTCTTCCCGAGGAGTCAGCACACCTAAGGCATTGGCAATTTGACGTTGCAGATCATACCGATTTGCGGCATCCATGGGAGAGACAGCATTTTTATCTTCAATCAAGTCCCCTAACTGACTATCTTCTTTTTCCCCGATAGGCGTTTCAAGGGAAATAGTTCCCTTGGAAATGTCCAACATCATTCTGACTTTTTCAGGCGTTAACCCCATGCGTTCGGCAATTTCTTCAGGGGTCGGTTCGCGACCTAATTGTTGCACTAACTGCCTCGCAGTCCGAGCTAACTTGGTATTGGCCTCAATCATATGCACGGGAATTCGAATGGTGCGGGCCTGATCGGCGATAGCACGCGTTACACCTTGCCGAATCCACCATGTAGCATAGGTGCTAAATTTATAACCACGTTGATACTCAAATTTGTCTACAGCCCGCATCAACCCAATATTTCCTTCTTGGATTAAGTCAATGAATTGCAAACCCCGATTGGTGTATTTTCGCGCAATACTGACGACTAACCGTAAATTGGCCTCAATCAACTGGGCTTTCCCTCGCTTCACCTTTTCCTCGGCTGTCTGGAGGATAGTGTGGGCAGCGGTAAATTCCTCCATCGGCATGCCCAAGACCTCATCTTGGATGCGTTGAAGGGTTGATTTCCCGGCCTGAATCTCCTCTTTTAACCGTTCAATTTCTTCAGGAGTCAATTGCTGTTTCCGTTTGAGTGAGCCCACTTTTGAAGGACCTCGGGATTTTTTCCCAATAACTTGCATGCCTTCCTGCCCAACAAGCCCAAGTTTTTTCGTATGACGGGCGGTCATCATTTCAATCGACCGAATCTCCTGCCCAACATCTTTGACTCTTTTTAACATCTGATCCTTGACACGTTGATGGAGATTGAGGGCCTCGATTTGATCGACGAATTGATCGGTGATCGCCACTCGCCGCTTCTCAAGTTGCGCCTTAGTATTCTTGGTCGTCCGCCCCTCTCGATTCTGGGTATAGAGGGAAAGCAGACTTCGCCCCAGCTTTCGAACGGTAGCCAAACTCTCCAGGGTTCGCAACCGAAGCTCTTCATCCTCTTGTTCACTGGCTAGCGTCTCTTCTTCAACTTCTTCCTCCTCCAATGTTTCCTGCAAGAGCACGATATCCCGGACACGAATCTCCTCTTCCTTCAATTGGTCATGAAGGGATTCAAGGTACTGAATATTCACCGGCATACCATAGACAGCACAAGCCAATTCTCGCTTGCCTTCCTCAATGTGTTTTGCAAGCTCAATTTCGCCTTCACGAGTGAGCAACGGCACCCGCCCCATTTCTTTTAGGTACAAACGAACCGGGTCATCAATTCGAGTCGGTTCACCTGGGGTTAAATCAATATCTAGGGAAGAATCCGTCTCTTCTTCTGATTCATCAGAATCCTCTTGCCCTGCGCTTTTCTTAAGAGAAGCCAACTGCAAAGCCGTCCGCTTTGAGGGATCAATCACCTGAAGATTTACCTCATGCAACTCACTCAAAATCACATGTAATTGATCAGAAGTGATCTGGTCGGCTGGGAGGATATGCGTCAAGTCTTTTATCGTTACATGCCCTTTGGGCTTCCCAATCTCAATGAGTCGCTGAATTACCTCTGGCAATGACACGGTCTTCCCCATACGTGGCTCCTTAATAATTTAAAAGCTATGCAAAATCATACCACTTTTCACATTCAACAGGATGGATATCCCTTATCACAGAGAAAACCCATCATACCTATCCATTCACTCTGCAACTGCAGAAATCTGTTTTTGGAAAAGAAAACAAGGTGGAATACAGATCAAGAGAAATTCGCCTCCGTTGTAAAAAGAATACGTAATCAACTTTCGAGGCGAAACCAGAAAAAAGACCTATTGTCTGAGAAAATTGAAGATACTGCAAAAAGGCGTAATTTGATAACACTATACGAAATTTTAAAATATAAAGTAAAGTTAAATTCGCCAATGGCGCAAATAAATTCATCCAAAATAACCATCAACTTGAAATACCCCTTTTTCAGAAAATTACTATCACCACCTACAAGACCTAAGTTGCTGTTTTTACTTGCAATTTAAAATTAATTTAACATTTATACGACCTAAATATGCTGAGGTTCCAAAGGGACCAAATATGAAGGAATTATTAAGAAAACGCCAAAACTTCCGAAAAGATCACAGAGGAGGAAATTCCCACACATCATCCCATAAGTCCCTGTAAACAAGAAATCTGTAGGCAGGGGGAAAGAACCACCATGATAAAGCTTCTATTAGTGGAAGATGATCAGAAAGAGGCTTTGGTCATCAAAAAAATGCTGAAAGAAGGGCTTCAAAACCAATTTACGTTGGAGCATAGCCTTTCCGTCAGCGGCGCCCTAGACCTCGTCAAAAAACACCCTTTCCAGGCTATCATCCTGGATTTACATTTACCTGATGGCAAGTCCTTTGAATCCATACCGCAGTTCATCCAATATTGCCCAGGGGCACCAATTCTGATCCTGAGCGGAGTTGAGGACGAAGAACGGGCAATTCAAGCAGTGAAAAGTGGAGCCCAGGATTACTTAATCAAAGGACAGACCAGCAGTTCCACCTTGTGCAGAGCGATTCGATATGCCATGGAACGCCATCGGGCGACCCAACGGATTACCCAGCTTGCTCATTATGACCATTTGACTGGCCTGGCTAACCGTGGTCTTTTTTATGAACGATTAAATTGCGCCGTCGCTCGATGCAATCGGAACGACACGGCGATCGCGTTGATCTTTTTGGACCTCGACCATTTCAAAGAAATCAACGACACCCTCGGCCATGATTGCGGGGATTCCTTGCTGAAAACTGTTGCCACACGAGTCAAAAAATGTATCAGAGAAATTGATACGGGCGTCCGATTAGGGGGTGACGAATTTGCAGTCCTATTGGAACAAATTATTTCCGTCGAGGATGTCGCCTCTGTCGCTCAACGCATTCTTCATCTTCTGGCTCAACCCGTCATCGTCAACCAACACCAACTCCATGTCACCGGAAGCCTCGGAATCACCATCTACCCCTGGGATAGCGCCAACCCCCAGGAACTCTTATCCCATGCTGACGCCGCTATGTACCGGGCCAAGGCGCAAGGGGGCAACACGTATCAATTTTACACGGCTGGTATGAAAACCGCGGGACTAGATGGCTCGACCCTCGAAGTCGAACTCCGTCGAGCCTTGACCAAACAAGAATTTCTCCTTCACTACCAACCACAATTTGATTTTGCCACGAAACAAGTGATCGGGATGGAAGCGTTATTGCGATGGCACCATCCATACCAAGGGCTTGTGGGACCTAATCATTTCATTCCACAAGCGGAAGAAAATGGCATGATTATTCCTATCGGGGAATGGGTCCTGCGGGCAGCCAGCAAACAAGCCAAATATTGGGAAAAGCAAGGGTTCCCGGCTCCACGAGTAGCCGTCAATCTTTCGGCCCGGCAAATCCATCAGGGTAATTTGCCTGCATTAATCCTAGATATTCTTCAAAGCTCACACCTGGATCCGGAAAACCTCAAACTGGAACTCACGGAGACCTTTCTGATTCATGAAACAGATGAAACCCTCCAGACACTCCGCGAAATCAAAGCGATGGGGGTTCATCTGTACATTGATGATTTTGGAGCAGGTTATGCATCACTTCGCTATCTGAAGTCATTTCCGGTGGACGGCATCAAACTCGACCAAAGTCTCATTCACCATCTACCACACAATAGCAACGATGCGGCAATTGTCGATGCCATCATTTCTTTGGGCAAAGCCATGGGGCTACAGGTGATCGCCGAAGGGGTAGAAACCCAAGAACAAGCGGATTTCCTGGAAGAACATGGATGCGATGCCATGCAAGGATATTGGGTAGCCCCGCCCCTCCCCGCCAATGAGAGCGCCCAACACATGGTGCATACCTGTTCCCGTTGATTGGATAATCTAACCCGCGCTACGTTCTTTGCTGTCCCCTTTCTTATACCGAAAATTCTTGCAAAATGTTCTATCCCGTCGTATGATTAAAAATATTTTTTCATTTTTCCTTCTTTCATCCATTGCCATAATGGCAAACAACGTCTTAAAAATCAGAACCCCTTTCACGGAATCTCCACGATCAGATTTTGACACCCTGCTCAGAACAGTCAACTGACAGGCCAGACACAGACCAATAGCCTTTCCCGGGGTGTCGCTTACCCAAACCCCTTGAGTCCGTCATCGTGTGTCTCTTTCTTCCGTAGAAAAACCTAATCGCAACAAGTTGCCATGAATCCCATTCCGCCCAAATTCATTCCTCAATCCAAGCGGAAAGCCCTGGGAAATCACGAAAAGCATTTTCGGCTTCTCATCCATCATATTAGTGATGGCGTGGTCATTGTTGGAAAAAATGGACTCATCCGGTTTGCCAATCCTGCAGCAGAGCAGCTCTTCCAACGGACATCAGAACAATTAACGGGATCTCCCTTTGGCTTTCCCATCACCGAAAACCGCGCCACCGAAATAGAAATCTCAAGCGAACACGGGCGACCGACTCCCGTGGAAATGCGGGTGGTCCCAATTGAATGGGAGGAAGAGCCAGCCTATTTGGCCTCTCTCCGCGATGTCACAGAAAGACGCAAATCGGAAGAAGAACGACGCCGGCATGAAATCGAACGGCAATACTCCCAAAAGCAGGAAAGCCTGGGTGTCTTAGCTGGAGGCATTGCCCATGATTTCAACAATCTCCTCATGACCATTGTGGCTCGCTCGGGTCTCGCCCTTCGTGCTCTTCCTCAAGACTCCCCGGCTCGAGAGCACTTGACCTTCATCGAAAAGGCCGGCCTCCGTGGCGGGGAATTGGCAAATCAAATGTTGGCCTTTGCGGGACAGACTAAATTGGACTTTCAAGGAGTCCAGCTCTCTAAACTCCTGAAGGACATGACCCCTTTTCTCCGGGCAACTATTTCCAAACGACTCACGTTCGAATTCGATCTCGCCTCATCACTTCCACCGATTCGAGCAGACCAGACCCAATTGCGACAAATCATCATAAACATCGTCACCAATGCATCGGAGGCCAGTGGAGAAGGGAATGGAATTATCACGATCCGTACCTACGAATGGAAATCCACAATGCAGAATTTCCACGGTTGGTATGTCATAGGAGATCTCCCGACTGACCGTGGCGTCGCCTTAGCCATTCAGGACACAGGTTGCGGGATGACCCCTGACTTAATCCCAAAAATTTTCGATCCGTTTTTTTCAACTAAATTTCCTGGGCGAGGGTTGGGGCTCGCAACCCTTCTGGGAATTGCTCAGGCGCATGCGGCCACAATTGCCGTCCGGAGCCAACCCGATGTCGGCACAGAATTTGTCTTACTGTTCCCCCCCACTACTCCGAATACCTCAACGAAGAAAGCACCTACTTTCTCCATTCCTGAACAACACACCTCCCTCCCAAAGAAACCCGTGGTGTTAGTGGTTGATGACGAAGAAGACGTCCGGGTAGCGTGTTCGCTGATTTTTCAAGAAATGGGATTGGAAGCCTTAGTCGCCTCAGACGGCACAGTCGGAATCCAGGTCTTCCAACAACATCAGAAAGATATCATGGCCGTGCTTTTGGATCTCACCATGCCCAATATGGATGGCCAACAATTTTTTGATCACATTCGAGGACTTAACTCCCCAGTCCCGGTGATTCTCTCAAGCGGATATTCCGAAGAAGAAGCCATGAAACGATTTCACAATTCAGGCATTGCGGCTTTTATCCAAAAACCCTATCAGGTGGAAGTGCTCATAGCCAAAATTCAAGAGATTAGACAAAATTTCGAAAATCATGGCATCGAATCCGGCCAGAATTAAACCTCAAAAGTCAGGGACCTTCTCAAACTTCCTCCCCTTCAACCAACCATCAAGGCTGATAACAATACCCCCCAACCAAGTGGCGCTCAAGCATGGAAAACAATCCCGAATGATTCCAAGACAACGCAGAATGTACAATCGCCCCGTTCCGGATCGCGACCTCCTCGGCCCGTTGAAAATACCTGGTCGTTTCCTCATGCCGGTCCATTTGATGCGATGTCAGCTTCGCATTAAAATAGGCTTTCACAAAATCCTGATCAATTTCCACAGCAGGGTTAAATGACTCCAGGATTTCCACCCATTGTCCGGCTTGAGACTGATCCATTCCTGTCAGATTCAAGTCAGTGTCCTTTGGATGATCCATCGGCATGGAGGCCAGGGGAACAGGCCTGGGAAAACAGCCACTCAATGCCAAACACCCTATCATCAGAGAAAGAATGGACTGCCCAGGCAGCCTTTCTTGTCATTGGATCTCCTTATACTTACTATCGAAGCTTACATTCGGAAACTCTTGTCATTCACGCTGAACATGAAGAATGATTCTGCCGCATGACCGATTCGCATGATGTTATCATTATTGGAGGAGGATCAGCCGGCTATGCGGCAGCCCGGACAGCTCAAGCAGAAGGAGCCAGTGTCGGCATCGTCGACCAGGGGCCGTTGGGGGGACTCTGTATTTTACGAGGATGCATGCCGACCAAAGCCATCCTTCGCTCATCCGATCTCGCGGCCTTGATCCGGCGAGCGCCTGAATTCGGCGTATATTCACCCGATCTCAAAGTCAGCCTCGCCGCCATTATTGAACGAAAAAATCGGTTAATTAAGGAATTTGCTGAAGATCGCATTCACGCACTTCAGCACTCCCGTTTTACGCTCTACCAAGAACGTGCGCATTTCATTTCGCCTGCTGTGATCCAAGCCGGACCGCATCGATTATCCGCAAAAGCCTACATCATCGCCACAGGATCTGTCGTCTCCCGCATCGCCATTCCAGGATTAGAGAAGGCCGGCTATCTCACGAGCGATGAGACGTTAGAGCTTGATACCCCGCCTGAGTCCATAATTGTCCTGGGCGGTGGACCTGTCGCGCTCGAACTGGCTCAGTTTTTTGTTCGCATCGGAGTGGACGTGACGCTGATTCAACGAAGCGCCCACATCCTCTCACAAGCAGACGAAGACCTCGTGCGGCCGCTTGAAGCGCACCTCCGGGCAGAAGGCATGAACGTTTACACCAACACGCACATCCAACAAATCAGTACTTCCAACGGACAGAAAACTATTCACTTCCTGCATCAGGGCCAACCGCAGCAAGTCACCGGCACCACGATCCTCCAGGCACTCGGCCGCCGGCCGAATATCGACCAACTCAATTTGGAGGCTGCGCAGGTGACCAGTCAAAAGGGAGCAATCCTGGTGAACAAGGAAATGAGAACATCCCAACCGCATATCTTTGCAATTGGAGATGTGAATGGCTTACACGAAATCGTCCACATCGCCATTGAACAGGGCGAAATTGCCGGATGGAACGCGGTTCATCCGAATCAACCTCCCAAGCACTATGATGACCGCCTCAAAACCCAGGTCGTCTTTACCGATCCACAGGTGGCCAGTGTTGGATTGTCCGAACGGGAATGCCTACACCGACATCTCCCCTATCTCGTCGCTTCCTACCCCTTTAACGACCATGGAAAGTCCCTCTGCCTGGGCGAAACCTACGGACACGTGAAAGTGCTCTGTCATCCGCATTCAGGTGAGATTCTCGGTGGCCACATCGTCGGACCGGAAGCCTCCGAACTCATCCATGAACTGATCGCCATCATGCACTTTCATGGCACTGTCCACGATCTTCTCCGCATCCCGCATTACCACCCCACCCTGGCCGAAATTCTCACATACCCCGCTGAGGAACTTGCTCGAAAATTGCAGCCTGTTTAGGACAGCCAGGTACAGACAAGATACCCCATAACCGGTATGATCCAACCGGCAAATAAGGGGTCCGCAACTATTCCTCGGGATTCGAAAAGTCCGGTCTTTTCCATTTCCTTTTTCCATATATGTGGGGACCGGATCTGCTTCAAAAACCAAGCGAGATTCATTATTCCTGTCCATTCTTTTTCCCGCGTAACAAAAAAGCCGAAGCCTGGACTATAGAGGTAAATCGCGAAGACGCCTCAATACAAGAGGGCAACAGGCCACAAGGCCAAGAAACATACCCCGCACACGACATGGAATTTTTCTTGAAGAATTTTCCCCTTGCCTTCGCCGCCAATAAAATAACTGGAGGATTCCGATGAAAACCCACATAATGGAGCCTGACATGTCCCATCCCGCCAACACCTCAAATGACTCACCCAACTCAGTCATGGGAAAGATTCTCACAGGATGCGTCCTGCTGGCGGGCATCGGGGCATTTTTCTTTTTTGACCTTGGCCAATATCTGTCACTTGATTCGTTAAAGGCCAATCGTGACATCTTATTGCAGTACACCAACTCACATTATGGAATTGCCGTCGGCATGTTTATCCTCATCTATATCCTCCAGACAGCTTTCTCTCTACCGGGCGGGGCCGTCCTAACATTGACGGGGGGATTCTTATTTGGGAGCCTGATGGGGACACTATTCGTCAATGTAGGAGCCACCGTCGGAGCCACGCTCGCCTTTTTGGCCGCTCGCTATCTACTTCACGATTGGGTAGAACGCAAATTTGGCGACCGCCTTGGCGCCATTCAAGCAGGATTTGCTGAAAATGCATTCAGTTATCTCATGACGCTTCGACTCATTCCGGCCTTTCCCTTTTTCCTTGTAAACCTGGTCTCCGGCCTCACCCGGGTCACTCTCGGAACATATGTCCTGGCGACGTCCATCGGCATTATTCCCGGCAGCTTTGTTTTTGCCTTTGCCGGCCGCCAACTGGGAACCATTAATTCTTTGAGCGAAATTGCCAGCCCGCCAGTCTTACTCGCCTTTACGCTCCTAGGCTTGTTAGCCCTCATGCCGGTGGCATATCGAAAATGGACCAATATGAAAAGCAGATCCCCCCATTCCTAAGGATCAGAGTTTCGAACGTTTACCAAACTAGAGGCCTCACATGAACACGGCGCCACCCTCAGACCACACCGGTTCAATCTTTCCGCAGGACCCATACAACCAGGAGTTGGTCAATAATGTGCATCCTCCGAAATGGAGCAATCCCACACCATCCGGACGGTATAATCTTGTCATCATCGGGGCCGGTACCGCTGGATTAGTCACAGCCGCTATTGCTTCGGCTCTAGGAGCCAAAGTGGCGTTGATCGAACGACATTTAATGGGCGGGGACTGTTTGAATGTCGGATGTGTGCCTTCCAAAGGCGTCATACGGGCCGCTAAAGCCTGGACTGCGGTCAGGGAGGCCGAACAGTTTGGCTTAAAAATTTCCGGTGAGGTGAAACGAGATTTCGGCACGGCCATGGCCCGCATGCGAAAACTCCGCGCCAGGATCAGTCACGTCGACTCGGCACATCGCTATACCAAGCTGGGGGTGGATGTGTTTATCGGCAACGGCCGATTCTCTAGCTCGAGCACCATCGATGTCGATGGAACAACACTCCAATTCGCCAAAGCCGTCATCTGCACAGGAGCACGCGCCACGGCTCCTCCGATTCCCGGATTGGCCCAAACATCTTACCTCACCAACGAAACCATCTTTTCCCTGACGGAACTTCCCCCGAAACTTGGGGTAATCGGTGCGGGTCCCATTGGCTGCGAATTGGCCCAATCCTTCGCTCGGTTCGGCAGTCAGGTGTTTTTAGTTGAAACCATGCACGGCATTCTCCCCAATGAAGATCGCGACGCCGCTGAAATCGTGGAACAATCTCTTCTTCGGGACGGCGTGCAATTGCTTTGTTGCGGGAAGGATTTGAAAATTAAACCGGACAACGGAACCAAGCACCTGTCGGTTGACTCCCATGGCAAGCAATATGACATTCCGGTCGATGAAATTCTGGTGGGAGTCGGCCGCAGCCCGAACATTGAAGAATTGGGGTTAGAGGCCGTGGGGGTAGAATTCGATAAAACCGGCGTAAAGGTTAACAACCGGCTTCAAACCAGCAATCCCAAAATCTTTGCGGCAGGAGATATCTGTTCTCCCTTCAAGTTCACGCACACAGCCGATGCCCAAGCGCAAATCGTCATCCAGAACGCCCTTTTCCCCCATCCTTTCGGCCTGGGCTATGCCAGCACGGAAAGTCTGGTCATTCCCTGGTCTACCTATACCCAGCCGGAAATTGCCCACGTCGGTCTGTATCAAAAGGATGCGGAAGCCAAGGGCATTCCGATCGACACCTTCACCTACCATCTCAGTGAAGTCGATCGAGCCATTTTGGACAGTGAGGAAGAAGGGTTTGCCCGTGTTCACGTCAAAAAAGGAACTGACACCATTCTTGGAGCCACCATTGTGGCCTCCCATGCGGGCGATATGATCAGTGAATTCACCCTGGCCATGAAGGGGGAGCTGGGACTCAACATAATCGCCAGCACCATTCACCCCTACCCGACTCAAGCGGAAGTCATCAAAAAAACGGCAAATGCCTGGAGAAAAACCACACTCACGGAAGGGAAAAAGCAGTTCCTCCGCACACTCTTTGCTTGGACCCGCTAGCTCATGGATTGGATGACGCCATGAAACAGGCAACCCGACACGCTATTTTCAGTCTCTTCGCCCTCACGTTAATCCTCCCGGGCGCAACCCATCTTCCCGTGGTCAGCGCCGAAAGCCCTGACCAACTGGTCGTCGGCAATTTCTCGCTCGCCACACCGGGAGGGCCATTTCCCCAAGGGTGGAAACCGTTGATCTTTGAGAAAATTAAAGAACATACGGAATATGATCTGGTCCAAGACGGGCAGCAGGTCGTAGTCAAGGCCAAAAGTCAGCAATCCTCCTCAGGCCTGACACGGGAAATAATGATCGACCCTCAGGAATACCCCGTTATTCAATGGCAATGGAAAGTGGAAAATATTCTTCAGAAAGGAAATGTCGCTCAAAAATCAGGAGATGACTATCCTGCACGGCTTTACATCACCTTCCAATATGACAGTAGCAAGGTTGGATTCTTTGAAAAGGCTAAATTCGAAACAATCAGACTGATCTATGGGCAATACCCTCCCATCGGGGCCATCAATTATATTTGGGAAAGTAAAAGCCCCATCGGCACAATGGTCCCCAATCCCTATACGGATCGGGTATATATGTACGTCACAGAAAGCGGAAGCGCCAAATTGAATCAATGGGTGACTGAGGAACGCAATATCTATGAGGATTACAAGAAAGCCTTCGGAGAAGACCCACCAAATATCTCAGGAGTCGCGATCATGACAGATACCGATAACACCAAAGAAAGCGCGGTCGCCTATTTCGGGGATATTGTATTTAAAAAAGCCGGCAAAGAATGACACTCAATCAATAATCCGGTTCATTCCCAGTCTTCCATTTAATATTGCAGCCCGCGCTGGGTTTTTGCACAACGGGAACAGGCTTCCCTTCCAGAACAGCATCTAACGCTCTACGCAAATCCAGGCCGGTGACAGGCTTCCCGTTTCCCGGTCGGCTATCATCTAATTGCCCCCGATAGACCAGTTTCCGTTCCCCATCAAACAAAAAGAAATCCGGAGTGCAGGCCGCTGTAAAGGCCTTAGCCACCTGTTGGGACTCGTCATAACAATAGGGAAAAGTCAACCCTAATTCCTCCGCCATCTCTTTCAATCTTGGCGGTGAGTCTTGAGGATAATTCTTCACGTCATTACTACTGATCGCCACAATCCCAACATTTTTTCCTTGATAATCCCGGCCTAGCTTTGCCAATCCCTCCTGCACATGAACCACATAGGGGCAATGTCGGCAAATAAACATCACCAGAATGGCTTG
>JAOUGQ010000249.1 GCA_029865515.1 Nitrospirota bacterium | reverse complement strand
TTGAAAGTTAAACACTATTAAGTCCGATTTACTGCCTGATCCCTTGAGTCCACGCCACGTTTGGGGCCACGTCGACGGGGGCGGGTTTCGTGCACTTTTTCCCGCGATTTCCATAGCTGATGGTCGAGGTTCTGATCGGGCATGTTCCGAACGCCGTGCCGAATTCCACGATCCCTTCCACAACCGTCAGAGTTGTTTGGCCATCCGGCTGCACCTTGAGGTCAAATTCAGTCGATTTAACGGCTGCGGTGGCCACGGGAGTTTCGATTTCCAATGGTTTTGGCCCTCCCATGGTTTTGACCCACACCTCTCCCGTTGCCAGACGTAATATTCTGGTAATTCCTTTGTCGCTTTCCCATCGGGAAAGAATAAGAAAGTCGGTGTCTTCGTTGAGGGCCACCTGAATGCCATTGGTAAATTCCATTAACCCCTGACTTCCCTTCCCGGTTTTGACCCTGTCCCCTTCGTATAACGGAAGAGACCCTTTGCCCTCCAGCTGTTCCTGGATCCCATCGGTTCGAAACACCGTGAACTCTCCAACGGCATTAATGGCATTGCCCACCAATACTTCGGCCGCGTGAACCTGAGATGTTGAAAGAAAGCCCATACACATCGCTATGCCACATATTCCGGCAAGGAGCGGGCGAGTCAAACGTGGAAGCGTGTTGGGTGAAAAAACAGTACGGTTATTTTTCATGTGAGCCTCCTCTTGGCATCATTGAGAAAATAGACAATGAGTGATCGTGATGGGATTGCTCCTGCCACGTGAATGCTGCGTTAACGGGATGCTACCACTCGAATGGGTTTTCTCCCGACGGGAAGCGTGGCGAGGACCTGGCTGGTTCCCGTATCAACAACCATCACATTATTTGATTTCGTGTGCCCAACGTAGATTCGCGTGCCGACGGCATTGGCCCAAATCCCGTTCGGGCCGTCTCCCACGTCAATTTGTTCGCGAATGGAAAGTGTCGGGGAGGTGGCATTGACCACGACGACTTTATTCAGTCCGGTGACGGTGACATAGGCATTGGGACCGGCTGTGCCCTTCAAGGCAAACGCGATTTGTTGGGGGGCCGGCCCCACTTCGATGGTCGCGGCGATTTCATTCGTGGCCGGATCGATGACATAAATGTCATTACTGCCGGTGTTGGTCCCCCAGATTCGGCCATCAGGCCCTAAGGTTAAAAAGTGAGGATTCGGGCCGACCGGAATTTGCTTGATCACTTGATGGGCTGTTGTGTCGATGACGTTGACCATTTTGTCTTGTGTGCTCACATAGGCAAATTTGCCGTCCCGGGAAAAGGCAATCCCCATCGGGCCTTTGCCTACGGGAATGGTGCCGAGAATGCGGTAAATGGACGTATCGATAATGGAGATGGTGTTGTCGGCGATATTGGCCACCCATGCATGTTTATTGTTGTTGGTGAGTGCCACCACATGCGCGCGCGTGCCGGTATAAATAGATGCGACAGGCTTACGAGACTCGGTGTCAATGACCGATACCCTCCCGTTGGCCAGATTCGTCACCCAGAGTTGTTTCCCGTCACGACTGAGGGCTAAATCGTGGGGACCGTAGTTAAGCGTATCAATATCCCCAATGACTTGATAATTGTCTCCGTCAAGAACGGTTACGGTATTCGAACTTTCATTGGCGGTATAGACGCGTGTATTTAGGCCTTCAGGTTTTGCGGGCGGCATGAGGACAGAGCAACCTGTCAGGTGGGCCAAGGTGAAAATGGCCACACCGGTTAAGAGGGGGGTGGTCAAACGTAACTGGTGATTCATAAGATCATTCCTCCTACACTGGGGTGAAAAGAATAGGGCTGTTAGAATTGTGTCCGTCCAAGAATCAATTGTCCTTCAACCTCACCTTTTTTGACCGGATGTTGGTTCTGGCCGGTAGCCTCGGGGACATGGGTGGAAATATAGGAATAGGCTTCGTCAACGGTCACGATGCTATCTCCATCCACATCCGCTTTACCATTTAACCCTTCCAATAAATAATAAGTAAAGACGCCGTGACCCAGATCATCGCGTTCCTCACTCACTTCTCCAGCACGGCTGGCTGTCAGAACCACCCGCCCTTTGCCTTTGGATAGACGGTTTAAAAAACCATCCGAGAGAGTAGCACGACGGGCGACTGTGGAAAATGTCCGGCCGGCCGTGGCCCCACTATAACAAGAATCCGTAATGAAAATGACCCTTTCTGCGGATAAACGATGGAAAATGGTTTCGACCTCCCGCATGGGCAGGCCCGTGGTATATAAATCCTGGGGATCGGCATCATAGGGAATGAGATATTTTTCCAGCCCATCGCCGTCCGGGCTGGAGGCATCCGGTTCAGGGGCCCCATGACCGGCATAATAGATAATGACGGTGTCTTTGGGACCCGCTTTGCGTTTTAAGTCGGTACCCAATGACCGTTTAAGGTTAAACAGCGTGGCTTGCTCATTGGTTAAGAATGTCATGTGATCGGGTGTGACCCCCACATTTTTGATGAGATAATCGTGAAAGGCCAAGGCGTCTTTATCCGCGTATTTCAACGAACGAACGGTCTTATATTGTGAAATGCCGATCACCACGGCCCAAATCTGTCCCCTGTTCACCTCGCGTGTCACCCGAAGCGTTCGAGTGGAAGCGAGTTGGTCACCGTCATAGGCTGCCACCGTGATGATATTTTCTCCCTCACGAAGCAGAACCGATTCTGAAAATTCCAAGGTGGATGGCCCTGAATCCTTGGAAGATACGACTGCGATTCCTCGTCCCTGCCGTCTGGCCAAGAGTTCATCATTGACCCGTACCTCGATTCGAGCAATGCCGCGGTCGCTGGCTGCCGCTCCGACCAGTTGTACTCGGTCAATTTTTATGACTTGTTGATCATACGGAGTGGCCAAGGCTATCGCCGGAGGTGTTTTGGCTGAAGCCTGTGACTCGTTCATTTTTTCCAATTTGGTCTGCAGATGGGCCATTTCCTGTTTGAAATTCCGCAGGGCCTTCTCTGCTTGTTCCCGTTGCGCCTGCTCCTCTTGAAGGTGTTCACGCATGGTGGACAGTTCGCTCGATTTCGTATTGGCCGTGGCTTCAAGTTGGGCCCGGAGCTGTTGCGCCTCCTCCTCCCGTTTGCGCAAGGCCTGTGCAATCTGTTCCCGCTCCGTCCGTTCCCGCTCTAATTGTTCCTGTGTGGTGGAAATTGCGGATTGTTGGGAGGCGGTCATATACTCCAATTTTTTCTGAAGACCGGCCATTTCCTGTTCGCGCTGATTCAAGGTGTGTTCGATGCGTGCCCGTTCTTGTTCGGCTTGTTGGAGCTGTTCTGAAAGGGTAATGAACTGGGCTGCCTTATTGGCTTCCAGCCCTTGGATCATGGGAATGGGCATCTCGCCTTTGATTGATGTTTGGAGCGTGGCGACTTGTTGCTTGGCAATCCAGCCCGTTTCTTTCTCCGACAATTGGATCCGGTACCAGTCGCCAAGCTCCCCGGTCACGGATAGTGCTTGCGCTTTTTCAACCGTGGCAATCACGGAACTTTCTGCCCCTGCTCCGCTGAGTAACGAGGCGTGGTCCTGGTTCACCGTCACAATTTTATTGGTGGCGATAATCTGTTGCGGAGGCTTGGTGTCCACGACCAGATCGACCTTTTCGTTCAAAAAGACATTCTGAGTTTTTTCCTTAATGAATAATCCAAACCCGAGTTCCGGATTCGGATAATCGGGCCACACCGTAAAACTGATGCGCCCCTGTTTGGTGCCATCCGGCTCCAGCTGACCGAATCGAATGATTTGAGGCCGTATGTCCAGGTGTTGCCCTTCCTGATTAGCTAATTCCACCCAGGTATCTTTTGCCGGAACCGTGCCCACATTTTTAATGGTCAACAAGAGGTCAATGGCTTCACCTTTTTGAATTCGACCATCGCCATTGCCCACCGATTGCCCGGTGCCGTTATCAAGGATTTGGTAATTGTAGGCTAACCGCGGCCGGGGAGGGCCGGAGAGCGTGATCAAGGCCTTGAGCGGGTCTGGCACAAAGCCGTTATATTCTTCGAAGTGAATATCTAAAGGAATTTCTTCGGTTGTCATGTCTTTGGGAATGTTGACTTTCAAGGTTTCCGACTTTGATTGGCCGGCCATAATTTTCCCAAAGTAAAAGGTCCGTCCATCAAGCAGGGGATTTGAGCTGCTGGTTTTGGCCAGGAATCGATACAGGGGGCCTTTTCCGCTATTGGAGATACGGAGGTCCACGGTCAGTTCATCACCAGGCTTGATTGCATGGGGCTGAATCGTGAAATCCGCTTCCGCATGCGGGGGAGGGACAGGGGGCGGGCCCACATCGGCATCTCTGGGGATCACCGATGATGCCTCGGATCGAGCCACGGGTGTCTGAGTGATGGTCGCCGCTTGAAGTTGGACGGTTTGATCTCGGCCCCCGGTGGCCATGAACGCTCCGTCGTGTGCCAGAGCCAGAGCCCACACCGGACCCTTGTGATCTGAAAGGACTCCTAACGACCGACTCGTGGCACTGTCCCAGAAACGCACGGTCCCATCGCTTCCTGCCGAGATCACGGTATTCCCATTTGCCGTAAATCCGACCGCGTTCACGTCCCCG
>JAOUGQ010000248.1 GCA_029865515.1 Nitrospirota bacterium | reverse complement strand
GATTCAGGTCACTATCAAGTCTCGCATACTCTGCTTCGGTGTGATAGGTGTCAAAACCCCTCCCGCTCCTTCCACGATGAAATACGAAAATTGGTGAGTGAGGTCTTGAACGCGGGAAGCAATCCTAGCCACGTCAATAGGTGTTCCTGCTTCCCGTGCGCAAGCTAAGGGGGCAAGGGGTTGTGGAAAGGCATAAAGACAGATTGAACTGAAGGGGGGAGGAGGAGAGAGCAGGCTACGGAGACGTGCAGTGTCTGATTCCTCTTGTCGTTGAGGATCCATGCCGGTCTCAACCGGCTTCATGACCCCCACCAATTGTCCTTTCTGTTGTAACGCCAGAGTCAATGCAGCCGTAATGGTCGTTTTCCCCGCACCGGTGTCGGTCCCAGTTATGAATATGGCGAGTTTGTCAGATTGAGATCTCATGGCATTGAAACGGCTAAAGAATCCATTGGCTTACCAAATCCGGCTGTCCAGGTTCCATACTTGCCCCGAAGTGTCCGGTGACAGGGCCACATGATAGACAGACGTCGCCACGTATTGCAGAGAAGGGGTCCGGTGAAGAGTATGTGTGTGGTGCTCCATGTCCAAAGGAAACCCGGGTTTCGATAAGGGCGAAAGATGCCAGCCGGGGAAAATCACATTCACCCGAATATTGAAGGATCCCCATTCCTGTGCGGCTGTTCGCATCAATCCAATCAGTCCTGCCTTGGAAGCCGCATAGGCGGCCTGTCCTGCCACTCCCTGTTCACCGGAAAGAGAGCCCACCAAAATGACCGACCCATCCTTTTGCTGTTCAAAAATGGGGGCGATGGCTTTGAGCACATGATAGGCTCCGGTAAGATTAGTGTGAAGTGTTTGGGTCCATTCTTTGGGGGATGTTTTGAGCAATAGCAATGAGGAGCCCGCACCGACGGCCCATACCAGAACGTTAAGGGAGCCATGCGATCGAACGAAATTCCGCAAGGTGTCGCGAACCTGGGAAGGGTTGGTGACGTCGGCCTGATACAGATGACTCTTTCCTCCGGCCTTCGTAACCGTTGTCGCAGTTTCTGCGGCAGCTGATTGATGTTGGTGATAGTGAATGCCTACCGTCCATCCCTTGTGGCCAAATGCTGTCGCAATGGCTCCACCGATGACTCCGGAGCCACCAAATACCATGACGTTGGAAGAGGTCTTCACGTTTCTAAGTGGTTCCTCGTGATAAGGTTCGTGTGTCACTGGTCAACTGGCTTGTCGCCTAGTCTGCATAGGTTGGGAAAATTGTCAATCCTTTAACGGCCTTTAAGGCGGAATCAAATTCTTATTCCGGTAGAAATTTGTCAGTGTCGTAGGAACTTAATTGGTGCCTTGCCGGTTTTGATTGTCCTGTGGTAGGTTCACATCACATTCCTGCCTATGAATAACTCCTGTAAATCTATCAAATTTCTATCCACGGCTGGTGCATTGGTTTCCCTGGGATTTTCCCTGGTGAGTGTGCCTGCCCTGGTTTATTCTGCTGATTCCACGAAGTTTGTGGTGGATAAAAGCCATGAGTATTTCCCTGATCATGTGGGGAATGAATGGGTGTATCAAGGTACCATGATCGAAGGGGGGATGGTTCACATTCAGGATAAGGATACACGGTTTACCAATGTGTCAAAAGTGATGGGCGAAGAAATCCTTGAGGGGGTGATGGTGACCGTTTTCCACGATACCAATCCTGGCAATCAGGGGCCGTCGGATAGTTATTATCGGCGGGATGCTGCAGGCATCCGGTATTATGGGTCGAAACCCGGCACCACATTGGAGCGCCAACTCGTGCCATATCAAATCGTGAGGTTTCCCTTGGAGGTGCCCAGTTCATTCGAGCAATTGAATAGGAAAGGCCTTGATTTGGGAATGGATATTGATCGTGATGGAGAAAAAGAAAAGGTAGATATTGTGGCGGTGGTATCCGTTCAAAAAGAAGAAACGGTCAGAGTGCCAGCTGGCATGTACCTCGGAGCCATTCGCCTTGAGGCCAAAATGATCATGAATGTGCATTTGTCTGAAAGTGGAGAGACGATTCAGGGAACGGATACTATGACGGCCTGGTTTGCGCGTGGAGTCGGATTGCTCAAATACATAGAACGTCAAACTATTCCCTCGGTTCGCAGCCAGAATGAACGGATGGTTGAAGTGATTGAAGAATTGGAAAAGGTAACAGTGAAGTCCGATGTCGCCTCATTGCGTCGGAGCGAAGCCCCGGCGAAGAGTGTTTTCCGTGACAATCTTTTCCACCATGAATTGCTCAAGATAGCCGCTCCCTCCCGCCTTCCGGCCGATTCCTGACAATCGATGACCCCCAAAGGGTTGCCTGCTGACCAGTGAGCCGGTAATGGGTCGGTTGATATACAAATTCCCTACATCAAACCTTTCTCGAGTCAGTTGAATATTGCCAGGACTTCGGGAATAGATTCCTCCTGTGAGGGCGTAAGAAGAATTGTTGGCCAATTCCAGTGCCTCAGAAATAGTAGAAACCTTCAAGACAACCATCACCGGGCCGAATATCTCCTCTTGGACGACAGGGTGGGAAGGGGGAAGATTGGTCAGAATCACCGGCCCTTGGAAATAGCCCGGTCCTTCACCCTGGCGATCGAGAACGCAGGTGCCATCCTTTTTCCCCAGCTGCACAAAGTGCCGGACTCGTTCCAGCGCCCGTCGATCAATGAGAGGCCCCATGCGGTTTCCCGCTTGGTCCGGTGGACCGATGGGAATACTTGATGCGGCCTGTTTGAGTCGTTCAAGAAACACAGCGTACACCCTGTCCAAGACGATGACTCGGGAGCATGCCGAGCATTTTTGTCCTTGGTAGCCTGTTGCACTAGCTAACACGCCTGTCACTGCTTCATCCAAATCAGCCGTTTCATCGACAATGATGGTGTTCTTCCCGCCCATTTCCGCAATGACATGTTTGACATGTCGTTGACCAGCCGAAACGTGACTGGCTTCTTGCAAAATGTTTAATCCGACCTTTTGCGATCCCGTAAAGGCGATAAGGTGCACATTGGGATGTTTGACAAGGGCCTGTCCTATTTCCGGTCCACCGGGCAGAAACTGCAAGGTGCCTTCCGGTAGGCCCGCCTCCATGAATAAAGTGAATACGTGATAGCCCATCATGGGAGAACGTTCCGATGGCTTAAACAGAACAGCATTTCCGGTGACCAAGGCTGCCGAGACAAGGCCGGTGGGGATGGCTAACGAAAAATTCCACGGCGCGATGACTACGGCCAAGCCCCGGGGTAAAAATATCCGTTGATTGAGTTCGCCTGGCTCAGTTCCCAGCCGCCGAGGCATTCCCAAGCGGATCATCTCCCGTCCATAAAATTCAAGAAAGTCGACCGCTTCGGCAACATCGGCATCAGCCTCCCGCCAGGGTTTTCCGGTTTCCAGTATCTCCCACGCTGCCAATTCTGCTTTTCGTTTTCGGATCAGCTCGGCTGTCCGGAATAAGACGTTTGCGCGAGCGTGCGAAGGAACGTTCTGCCAGGAGATCATGTGGTCATGGGCGATTTGAACAATGGGATCAATCTGGTCAGGCGACACGGTTGGAAATCTGGCAATGGCTTGATCCGGCAGGCTGGGGTTGGTTGATACCAGTTCTGATCCATGGCAGGGAATGTTGGCCCAAATCGGGTAAGAATGCTTTTGTCCCAGGAGGGGAGCGATTTGTGTGAGGGCCCTGGTGAAATCTTGTTGGACGTCTGGTCGAGAAAAATCTGAATGGGGTGTGTTGGAAAACACGGATTGGTTGTCTCCATTGAGTGGAGTGGTCCCTTCTCCCATCTCGAAGGTCTTGGTCTCATCGGCCTGCTCATTGAAGATGGTGGGCGGCAGGAGGAGATGCTCCAGTGATTCGGCGGTTTCATATTGGCGTCGAATGAAACTTTCATTCGACGTGTTTTCCAACAGTCGGCGCACGAGATAGGCCATCCCCGGAATGAGTTCTCCTATTGGGGTATAGACCCTGAGGCGAAATCCTTGTTCCACCACGGCATCGCGGAGGGGCTCCGCCATACCATACAACATTTGATATTCAAACGTTCCCGGTGGGAGATGGAGTGATTCGCCCAGCGCCTGGATGAAAGCGAGTGTTCGGATATTATGTGAGCCAAAGGCCGGGCGAATGAAGGTCCGATGTTCCAGAATTCTTTGGGCCAGGTGTTCGTAGTTGGCATCGGTGGCGGTCTTCTTGAGGTAGACGGGTATAGGCCATCCCCGTTGTTGGTAGCGAATGACTTCGGAGTCCCAGTAAGCGCCTTTGACCAGACGAATGCCAAACGGTGCATTTCGTGTTCTACCCCATTTCAAAAGAGTGTCTAGCGTGTGGTTGGAGTGCTGCAGATAAGCTTGTAAAGCAATGCTCGCGTGGGGAAAGTCTTGGTATGCGGGCTCAGAAAATAGACGGGTGAAAACCGTGACGATGAGGGACTCTAATTCGGCCTGCTCCATATCAAACGTGATGGAAGCTGGCAGGGCTTGGGCCAGATCCACAATCGACCGCAGGCGGTGAGCCAAGCCTGCGTAGCTGCCTTCGGGGTCAATAGGGTCTAATTGCGAGTATAAAGCAGAAAGTTTAATGGACAGATTGATCCTGGGAAGGGAACCCAGAT
>JAOUGQ010000025.1 GCA_029865515.1 Nitrospirota bacterium | reverse complement strand
GTTTGACGATCTGGTGATAGGCTTCCTTCGTCTGATTCCCCGTGCACGGGGCCATACATCGTTTAATTTCAAATTCCAGACACGCCCGTTCAGCCGTCCCATCTATCTCAATTTTGCAGGTGGCCAGAGGAAAAACCTTGCGAATGACTTTCAGGGTGTCGCGCATGGCTCCTGTCGGAACATAGGGACCAAAATATAACGCCTTATCGTGTTTGACCCGGCGAACAATAGACAGCCTTGGGAAATCATCGTGTATAGGTAACCGGAGGTAGGGGTATTGCTTATCGTCCCGGAGCACCACATTAAACCGTGGGCGGTGCTGCTTAATCAGGTTGCTTTCTAAGATGAGGGCTTCGAACTCTGAGTGAGTGACCAGCGTTTCCAGGTCGACGACCTGCGAGACCAGCGCCCGGTTTTTGGGGGTGAGATCGGCCCCATGTTGAAAATACGATCGAACCCGGTCGGACAACACCGCGGCTTTTCCAATATAGATGATATCCCCTCGTCGATCCTTAAAGAGATACACCCCTGGCTGTTTGGGGAGATTGCCGAGGATCCCGGACAGCCGGCTTGGCTGGTCGGAGAGTATTGGAGGAGTGATCGCCGGTTTTTTCATCATTCCTTACCGGGTGAGCATTAAACGATGGCCACTTCCGCCGGCCGTTGAATGAGTTCAATTTCATAGCCATCCGGCGCATCGATAAAGATGAACCGGCTGCCGGAAGATGATTGGGTGGGACCATCCGTAATCGGTACGCCTTTGGCCTGGAGTTCCTGAATCGTCTGCTCCAAATCCTCCACCTCAAACGCCAAGTGGACCAAATCTTCCTGGACGTGGACGGGACCACTAGTGGGAAAGCTGCACAGCTCAATCAGTTCCTCACTATTGGGCACGGCTAAAAACGCCAAGTGAGATCCCCGCGGCGACACCTTTTGTTCCACCACTTCCAGACCGAGGACGTCTCGATAAAAGGCCAGCGTCTGTGCCATGTCACTCACCCGCATTCGAGTATGGAGCAGTTTTGTTACCCGCATGTTTTTCTCCTTTTCAGAACACGATTTCTCAGTGGCGTGATAAGAATCTGTGGCAACTGGTCGACAACCCGAAAATAAATATGAAAGGAGTCACCAATCGTCTTTTAGGTTGACTCCCTTGCTCTATTGTCACCCGTTGCCCCTTGATGATCAACATTGCTATGTTTGGTCGCTTTTTATAGACTTTCCCCCCTTCGGTCTAATCCCGTTCTCAAGGAGGAGACGTGACAATAATCTTACCCCGCTTGTTCCTTGCATGCCTGATCATTGGACTATTCAACATCTTCATGATTCCCCAAATAGTATTTGGTGAAGGGTTTCGAATTCTGGACCATGGGGCTGCAGCAACCGGCCAAGCGGCCGCATTTGCCGCCCAAGCCGATGATGCGTCCGCCATTCATTATAATCCAGCCGGCATGACTCAATTGGAAGGTATTCAATTTTCCGGAGGGGCCATCTTTATCGGAGGCGATGTCCGGTTTAAGAGTGCCTCCGGAGGAACAGTGAAGGGCGGCTTTGACGGGACGATCGCCAATCCTCCGCCCAGCACGTTCTTTTTGACAGCAAATTTATCCGCATTGGGACTGAAAAATTTATCCAATTGGACAGCGGGCATCGGCGTGACCATCCCTTATGCTCTTCAATTGGATTACCCCGACAATAGTTCGATTTCCCCTATCCTGACTCATGCGGCCCTTCCTCTTCTTGATATCAAGCCGACTCTGGCCTATAAATTCAACGACTATCTTTCCGTGGGGGGAGGCCTGGACATTTATACCTTTGCCAGCTTCCTGGGTGAAGGGCATGGGGAATTCCAGCGAAATCCACCTGGTGGCAATCAGGAGGCCAATGGAACGGATACCGCTTTGGGCTTTAATGCCAGCTTCCTCCTGACGCCCATTCGCAATGAGGCCGGGAAACCCTTGCTCAATTTTGGATTTGTCTACCGCAATGGGGCTGACCTGAAACTGAAAGGCGACTTTCTTTCCAATGGTGAAAAGGTTGCCGATGCGAGGACGACCGTTGAACTCCCTGATATTTACACCTGGGCCATCGCCGGCTGGCCCATCAGAAATGCCCGGCACGAGTGGAAAATTGAGGTGGACGTGGAGTATGCGGATTGGACGGACTTTAAAGATCTCGACTTACACCTTTCCGATTTCAAAAATCCTGCTCTCCCACCTGGCTTTACTCAGACGATCTCTCAACCGCGCAACTATCGAGATACCTGGCTCCTTCTCATAGGCACGGAATTCAAAGCCTTGTCCCCCCCTCCACTCCCCAATTGGGATGTGGCCCTTCGGGCGGGATATATTCGCTCAGAAACCCCAATCCCCAGCCGGACATTTGAACCGGCTGTTCCGGATTCCGATTACAATGCCCTTTCAGCCGGCGTGGGCTTTCTCTGTCACGCTCCAGGGAAATTCTTAGGAATACTTCCCTGTAATAGCTTTGGCGCAAAAGCCATAGGACTGGATCTGGCCTATCAGGTGTTGCTGTACCAGACACGGGGGATCAACAACAATCAACAACCCCTCCTGAACGGAGAATGGGACACGACGCTTCACGTCGGAGCCTTGTCCCTGCGGGTGAATTTCTAACGCGTCCTTCCTGAATTTCGGCTCCCCCCTTCACCCTTTTCCCGTTTTCCAGTACAGTCCCCTCTATCGGTTCACCCTTCTCAGGGATACCCATGCCGCTATTATCAAAATCCCATCGCATTCTGGAGCGCCCGCTCATGGAGTTTCGTCCTTTTGGCAAGGATCTTCAGGGCGCAACCATTCAGGATGTCAGCGGGATCACCGTCCGGGCTAATCTTGAATACCTGGAAGATGTGATTACGCGTCGGCAGGGGTCTGAGGCTGCGCAGACAGCATTAAACACACTGGTCGTCTTGCTCAACGAGCGGATCCCCGACCGGACCTACCATGTCACCGTCGACTTTCTCAAGAATCCCTGGAATAGCTACTCCTATGAATTTGTGATGTTTTTGGCTGAGTTTTCAGTTCAACTCTCCCAGCAGGACCATTTCCATTTCAACCTGGGACGGGAAAAATTCCTCTCTCCCATCATCCAAATCCTGGGGCGGCCCTTTTCCATCACCCAGATTTACCGGCTTTTCCCCTACTTTGTGGAAAAATTTACCAAAGGGGCGCTCAAGCCAGAGGTGGTTTCGGTCACCAACGGACAGGCCGTGATGCGGTTGCAATTTTCCCAGTCCACCATCACACAGTTCGGTCCCTATCTCCGGGGCTGCGCCGAACGGATATGCCAGACCACGAAGGCGACGATTGCGGAAGTCCCCGCCCGCATGTTTGGAAGACCGGCCTCCACGATCCAGGACACGTGTTGCATCGCCGATGGTGCTCCCTATTGCGAATGGATCTTTACCTGGCAACCGCAGCGACAGCCCATATGGGGATGGATCCTGGGCGGAATCGTGTTGGGGGTTGTCACATTCACCACCTTGAGAGTGCAAGCTCCCAATCAACCCTGGTGGATCAGTGCGGGATTCTCCCTGGTGCCCTTGGTGATCATGCCACTGGCGGGACGTCTCTGGGAAGATCGCCTCGAACTTCAAGAGCGCGGAAAAATTATTCAAGAACAATTAGAGTCGGCTGAGCAGCGGCACGAGGAATTGCGGGAGGCCTATCTCGGGCAAGAACATATTCTGGTGGAGATCCGACGACGGGTCGATGAATTGACCATGCTTCATCAACTCACCCTCCACATCGGCTCGACCCTCGACCGTGAAACCATTATCGGGGCTGGACTCAAAGCCATTGTGGGCTCACTCCCCTATGACCATGCCTGGGCCGCCTTATGGGACTCGGATCGTCAACAATTCCAGAAGATTCAAGCGGAGGGGATGTTGCCAGAATGGGAGGCATTGTTTCGAGACGCAAACATTCCCTCGATTCCCCAGGACCTCCTTCACTCGACTCTCCACGCACCACAACCCATCGTCATCGAAGACATCCAGGTGATTCTGGATCAGTGCCATCCTGCCACTCGACAAATGCTTGCCGATGCCGGGACGCGAAGTGGAATCGCGCTACCCCTGGTCAGTCAGAATCAGCCTCTCGGCGTGCTGATCGTTGGAAGTCACCACCTGAAATCCATCCCCGTCACCGAACAAAATTTATTATCCACGGTCGCGCACCAAATGGCGATTGCCCTTGATACGGCTTTGGCGTATGACGAAATTGAAGCCCTGAACATCGGCCTGGAAACCAAAGTCCAGGAGCGGACAGCTGAATTACAACAGGCCAACCAGGACCTGGAATCCGCCAATAACCGGCTCCAGGAACTGGACCGGATGAAATCGCAATTCCTCTCCCATTGCTCGCATGAATTGCGCACACCCTTGACCTCGATTAAGGGATTTACTGAAAACCTGCTTCATGGCATGGTGGGACCGCTCGCCGAACGCCAACACCTGTATCTCACCCGAATCAGTGCGAACGCCAACCGGCTCACCCGCATGATTGCCGACCTGCTAGACTTGTCTCGTATTGAGGCAGGAACTGTCCGCTTAGCTCACCAATCCGTTTCCCTTCCTGAACTGCTCGAGGACGTCACCCAGGAATTGCTGCCTCTGACCCAAGCCAAGGCTCAACATCTGACGGTCGACATCACGGGAGAACACCTGACCGTGTGGGGCGATCCGGATCGCCTCCATCAAATCGTGACCAATCTGGTGCACAATGCCCATAAATTTACCCCGGAAGATGGGTGCATTCGGGTGGAGGCCTGTCCGGCCTCTCAAGATCACATCCTCTTGTCCATCTCCGACACCGGCCCTGGCATACCCCGGGAAGCCCAGGCCAATCTCTTTCAACCCTTCTACCAGGCACACCGGGTCCCGGAAATCGGCACGCAGGGCCTGGGGTTGGGCCTCTCGATCGTGAAACAATTGGTGGAACTGCACGGCGGAACGATATCGGTAGAAAGCCAGGCTGGAGAAGGCGCCACCTTTCGTATTCGCCTTCCGGCAGAAGGGGCTTCCACTTTTTCGCCCTCCTTATCGTCGGAACACGAGCCGCCCATTTAGTCAGTCGCTCAAGACGGCACGACCGGAAAATTTTTCCTCCAGATCCTTTTCCTTCAATCGCCTCGTTCCCGCCTAGGCCAAAAATTCCTCAAAATCCTTCAGGATTTTTATCGTGCTGCCGATAAACGTGCATAGTATTGCTTACGACATTATTGGAAGGGAGGTGGAACCATGAAAAAAGTAGCTAAAAAGAAACCGGGGAAAAAAGCAGCCGTGCGGATGAAAAAGTCCTCAGGGCGGAAAAAGGCGTCTCGATAACTTCCCCGGACGTCACCACGTGTAGGTCCGGGGAGTCAGTTTGATTCCCCGGATTACACCCCGCCCGCCCATTAATCTTCACCACGCTCTCATCATTTTTCTGGAAATCCCCGCCAAATTTCACATGCGCGCAAGTTGAGTTTGCCCGTCAGGTTATGTGATAACTCCCGATCACTATTGCCCATTCATTGGGAGAGCACCCGTCATGGAAATTAATGCGCAAACCCAGCTGTGTGGCCTGCTCGGAAACCCGGTTGATCATTCCCTTTCTCCGGCCATCCACAATGCGGCCTTTCGCCAACTGGGATTGAATTTTATCTACCTGGCCTTTCCCGTCCAGGATCTCGAAGGAGCCGTTCGGGGCATCCGGGCCTTGGGCCATATCCGGGGACTCAGCGTGACCATTCCCCATAAGGTGGCCATACTGCCGCTGTTGGACTCCGTCGAAACCACCGCTAAACACATTGGATCGGTGAACACCATCGTCAAAGACCGGGGCATGTTAGTGGGTTCCAACACCGACGCTTCCGGTGCGATCCAAGCTTTGCAACAAGGCGGCGTGGAACGCTCAGGGCAACGCGTCGTCATTCTGGGCTCCGGGGGAGCCGCTCGAGCCATTGCCTTCGGGCTTTGCGTGGAAGGAAAGATCAGCCATCTCACTCTCCTGGGCATCGATGACAAGGAACGAACGGCCTTAGCTCACGATCTTAGAGCCAAAACCTCAATACCTTTGGGTGAGGCCTCGTTAACCCTTGAATCCTTGCAATCGGCGTTGTCGCATACCCAATTGCTCATTCATTGCACGCCCATTGGCATGCACCCAAAGGTCGAGGAAAGCTGTGTCCCCAAACATCTGCTACACCGCGATCTGACCGTCATGGATATCGTCTACAATCCGCTCAATACGCGCTTGCTGCAAGACGCCCAAGCGGCAGGATGCCGCACCATCCAAGGCATCGACATGTTCCTCCACCAGGCTGTCGGGCAATTTGAACTCTGGACCGGAGAATCCGCACCCATCGAGGTGATGCGAAACGTGCTTACCAGCCACTTCTCATGAATGAAGGAAATTTGTTTCGGATGTTTTTACCAACTTCGGCGAAAGCCCTTGTGATGGGGAAAGCGCAGACAGAAGGAGGCGATGCCTTCGCATTCCTGCAGGAACCTCCATTGCCCCTCCAACTGGCAAGCAGGAAAGTCTCCTGTTCCCCCTCCGTCATTCCCGACGTCCGTAATCGGGAATCCATCTTAGCTTTCTCCTCAACTCTTCCCAAAACCTCATCTCACAAGAACCTAAAAAAAACAACACATTCATGAACATTGTCTTAATTGGATACAGGGGAACGGGGAAAAGCACGGTGGCCAGGATCCTGGGCCAACGCCTGAAACGAAGGGTTATTTCCACCGATGCGGAAATCGTGAAAGAGGCAGGGCAACCCATTCCCCAGATCGTCGAACAATTCGGCTGGGATCACTTCCGGGAACTGGAAACCCGGATGTGCCGGAAGCTGCAGGATCAAACCGAATTGGTGATCGACACAGGCGGGGGACTCATCCTGAAGGAAGAAAACGTCAACATTCTTAAAGCAAATGGCCAGATCTTTTGGCTGACCGGGGAAGTCTCGACGATTGCAAGCCGGATTTCCGGCGATACCCAGCGGCCCTCTCTCTCCGGCACCAAATCGTTCGTGGAGGAAATCGAGGACATCCTCAAAGAACGCACCCCCAAATACCAAGCCGCCGCCGATCATGTCATCCCAACCGACCAAGCGACCCCCCACCAGATTGCTGACGCCATTCTCTCTTGCTTATCGACATAGAGCCTGTGATAAATGAGGGGCCATCTTCCCTTAATTTGTGAGCATCTCCCTTTTCTCTTATTTCCCTTCTTCTCATGATGCCTCCCGTCCGGCTACAGGGTCGGACGCTCAGATCATCCGGCGGACCTTGTGTGAGCGCAGCGAGTTGGTCCGCCCTCCTAAAACTCGCGTTCGTCCCCTCCGATAAGGCCGGACGGGGCGTCATTGGTTTTGAGTCCTTTTTCCGAAAGAAAAGGACCTCGGCTGCCGGGCCGAGAGCCGGCAACACCAAAAACTTCATGGTTGTCATGGTTGGGTCACCGAATGAGACAGGCTCCCCGTCCCAGTCAATTTGCCAATTCTTGTCTGCAAACCACGATCGCCCAAAGAAAACCAAGATGGATTCCAGATACACAAGTCGGGTATGACCGGTTGCTATGGATACTGGAATTCGATGTGTTCGTTTTTCGCTGTTTTGGACAACTAGTGGTGATTGATGCTTTTCAACCAATCCAGAAGAGCATTACACTGCTTCTGATTCGACGCGCCGCATCATCACCCGGATGAATCCCTCCACTGGCAATCAGATGAACCCGTTAGCCGATCATTGGCGAAGACCCTGGGTTATTGAATGGACCCAATACCTGTTGGATAGTTATGCCCACTGGCTCAAGCGGGAACTCATCTCTCGGGAAGGGACCACGCTGGAGCAAGCCGAACACGTGTTCACCTGTCCATTCGTGGTCGTCTCTCATGGATTGCAAGATGACCCTATCCTCAATTATGGAAACCGGACCGCGTTAACTCTGTGGGAAATGGATTGGGACCAACTCACTCAAACCCCCTCTCGTCAAACGGCCGAGCCTGTCAATCGTGAGGAACGTGCCCGTATGCTGGACCAGGCCAGATTTCAGGGCTACATTGCCGATTATCGTGGAGTCCGGATCTCCCGATCTGGAAGACGGTTTTTAGTGGAACGGGCCACGGTCTGGAACGTTCGCCAACCGGATGGGACACCATTGGGGCAGGCCGCCACCTTTTCTCACTGGACGTTCCTGTAATCGAATGTCCCCTCTCCTCATGCTTGCCCCTTGCTTGTGATACGGATCTGCCATGAGACTATCTGGTTTTCGCTTGCCCTCAGGAATTTACCTGGGCTATGGTGCCACCAGGCTGACGGTTGAATTTTTCACCATTTTCCATTGGAAACGCGTCATGATTCTTGCGGGTGACATTGGCGGGACAAAAATCAATCTGGCCCTCTATGACTGGAACAAGGAACGGGTAGACCCTATCCGGGAAGATACGGTTTGGACGGCTGACTACGAATCATTGGAAGAGGTGTTGACTGAATTTCTCGAGGAACCGCCTCCTGCCGATTCCGAATCGGATGAGGCTGTGGACGACACCGATGAACCTTCGTCGGGAAGCATCCGCCCTGCTCCTCTGGGGCCCTTAACGGCCGCCTGTTTTGGGGTTCCCGGCCCGGTGTTGAATAATATCTGTCATGCCACGAATATTCCCTGGACCATTGATGGGGGGAAGCTGGCCGAGTTTCTCAACATTCCCCGCGTCCATTTGTTAAATGATTTGGAAGCCACCGCCTACGGGTTACAGCTTCTCCGCCAGGATGAAATCGAAAATCTCAATCCCAACGCACCATCTCCACCACCTGATGGGACGCGCGTGTTACTGGCCGCTGGAACCGGGCTGGGAGAATCGCTGCTATTGTGGACGGGGAGTGAATATCGCATTTGTCCATCTGAAGGGGGTCATGCCGATTTTGCCCCCACTAACGATTTGGAAATCGATCTGCTGCGATATCTGCGAACCAGTCATTTGCATGTGAGTTACGAACGGGTTCTCTCCGGGCCCGGGCTTCACAGCATTTACCAATTCCTTCGTGATACCAAGAAAAACGAGCCTACCTGGTTTGCTGAAAAGCTCCCTACCGGCGATCCGGCTGCGTTGATTGCTGAAGCCGGGCTCACGGGTAAACCCGATATCTGTCGAGATGCTCTTCAGATATTTATTTCTATTTATGGGGCCGAAGCCGGCAATATGGCGCTCAAAGCCCTGGCATTGGGCGGCGTCTATCTTGGCGGTGGGATTGCCCCGAAGATTCTTCCCGCGTTACAGCAAGAGACCTTTATGAAAGCCTTTCTGGCAAAGGGCCGCTACAAACGATTACTCGGCAAGATTCCTGTTCGGGTGATTTTGAATCCCCATACCGCCTTGCTCGGCGCCGCCTCCGTGGCCGCTGGAATGACCACCTGACAGAATGGTACTAAAGCATGCCCCGGGGAGAAGCCAGGGCCTTCTGCGGCGTTCTCGGTTCGTCGGTTTGTTGATGACTCATTGTGTCCGTTCTTCCCAGTCTCGCCTTTCTTGCTCAATGAAATTCCTGGCGCATCACGCCTTGAAACGTGCTGTCCTGCAGTTTCGTTGAACAACCGGACATGATAAAAATTGACCATTCAAAAATTCCCGGTAGGGAGGACTTTCCGTGTCATTTTCATCGACCCCATTGACTCCAGATCAGCAAAAAGCCCTGGCCGCTCACAAGGCCATTGAGTATGTCCAGGATGGTCAGATCCTGGGTCTCGGCACCGGATCCACAGTCCATCACTTTTTGACGGCCTTGGGCCAGCGGGTGCAACAAGGATTACGGGTCCGGGGCGTGGCAACTTCCCAAACGACGGCTGTCTATGCCAGGCAACTGGGGATCCCTTTACTCAGTAACGAGGAACCCTGGGATATTGATGTGGCGGTGGATGGGGCCGATCAAGTCGACCCTCACCTGAATCTGATTAAAGGCGGAGGCGGGGCGTTGTTACGGGAAAAAATTGTGGCAAAGGTGGCACAACAGTTTATCGTGATTGTGGATCAGGCCAAACAGGTGCCGCACCTTGGGCTTCCATTTCCTTTGCCCGTGGAAATCGTGCCGTTCGGTTGGCGAACGACGCAACGGCATCTTGAACATCTGGGATGGCCTTCCCCTTTGCGCCAAAAGGCCGGACAGCCTTTTCTGACCGATAACGGGAATTATATTCTCGATCTACATATACCTGAGATTGCCGACCCCTCGGTTCTGGAATTATCCCTCAAGCAGATTCCCGGCGTGGTGGAATGCGGCCTTTTCGTGAGGATGACATCCCTGGTGATTGCCGGCACGAATGACGGCCCCTTGCTCACCCGCGCATCTTGAGACCTGTGTTCCCTTTGGTAAAATGCCCAGAAGGTTGTTCGGCGTTGAGAGCAGCCATTCCACCCTCGCTTGTGAGGATGGTAAGATAGGGCCATATGGTTGAGGTTAAAAAACTCTTGAGACGCACCACTTTGGAATCCGAATCCAATAACCGACATAAGGGAAAAAGGTATCTCGCATGAGAGAACGATATGAAATGAGAACAAACTCCGTGAGGGGCAGGCGTTATTCCTGGGTGGCTGTGTTGATGATGGGCCTGCTTAGCATTACCCATATCCAATGCTCCCAGGGTCCATCCAATCCACCTTCCGACAATCCGCCATCAATAAGCGAGACCCCCATCGGAGCCGAGTCCCAAGTCCCGGTTGTCCACGCGGCTGATACGCCTCCCGTCGTCAAGGTTTCGACCCCGCTTCTGGCCTCAAACGAAACGTTTGTCAAAATCGCCAAAGAGGCAATGGCCTCGGTGGTCAACATCTCCGCGACCAAACGCACAACCCAAGCTCCCGGCACGAATCCTCTGTTTGAAGATCCCTTTTTCCGGAGATTTTTTGGAGAGGAATTTGAACGACGGTTTCAACAACCCCGTGAACGGCAGGAGCAAGGCTTAGGTTCCGGAGTCATCGTCAGTGAGGATGGATACATCGTCACCAATAATCACGTGGTGGAACAGGCCGATGACTTGATGGTGCTCCTGGGAGACAAACGGAAATTCCCGGCTAAACTGATTGGCACGGATCCCAAAACCGATTTAGCGGTGATTAAGATTGAAGCCACCGGATTATCAACCTTACCCTGGGGAAATTCCACAACATTGGAAGTTGGAGAATTGGTATTGGCTGTCGGTAACCCTTTTGGGTTGAATCAAACAGTCACGATGGGGATTATCAGCGCCGTGGGCCGTGCCAATGTCGGCATTGTCGATTATGAAAATTTCATTCAAACCGATGCCGCCATTAATCCAGGCAACTCTGGTGGTGCTCTTGTCAATCTGCAAGGCCAACTCATCGGCATTAATACCGCCATCTTCTCACGAACAGGCGGCTATATGGGCATTGGCTTTGCCATCCCCAGCCAAATGGTGAAAAGCGTGATGCAAAGCCTGATCGGGCATGGCAAAGTCATTCGCGGGTGGCTGGGGGTGTCAATTCAGGAACTGACTCAGGATCTCGCGACCCAGTTCGATGCGCCTGATACCCAGGGCGCGTTGGTGGGAGATGTGTTTGCTGAAAGCCCTGCGGGGAAAGCCGGCCTGAAACGAGGAGACGTTATCCGGACCTACAACGGCGTTACCGTGAAAGATCCGACCCATTTGCGCACGCTCGTCGCTGAAACCACACCGGAGAGTGGAATTCCTCTGGCGGTATTGCGAAACGGCAAAATGGTGAATCTCTCTGTTTCCATTGCTGAAATGCCTAAAGATACCGCGACGTTGACGAAGGAATCTCCCGGATCGGCTTCAGGCAAGCATGCCCTCTCGGGTCTTTCGGTCGAACCCGTCAAGCCTGGCCAAACAAGCGATGGCCATGGCGTGGTCGTCACACAAATTGCCGCAAACTCTCCGGCAGAACGTGCGGGCCTTCAACCAGGTGATGTGATTCTGGAACTGAACCGGTCACCCATTCGCTCCGTGCAGGACTTCGAGCAGCTTGTGAAGCGACTGGACGCTCAAGCCTCGGTCTTAGTGCTCCTGCAGCGGGGAAGAGGCTCTATTTTCATTACCATTAAACCCTAATTCCTGTCATTGGGGGGTGGGGAAAATTTCATATGGGGCAATCGACCTGGTCGTAACATGAGAACGGTGAATTTCTGGAATCAACACGGGAAATTATTGAGGGTGGGGGCATTCTTTTGCCTATTGGGGATCGTTTGCTTTTCCGGTTCGAAGCAGCCCTTGCTGTGGGCTTCCTCCCCACACATTCAGATTCAACCGGAACCGCCATTTTTTTCTCCGAACCAGTTGACGATTTCCCTGAATACTCCCCTTACATGGGAAAATCGAACCCACGAAGCGCATTCCATCGTCTCGGACGACTGTCAGTCCCGGTCGGAGTGCTCATTCGACTCAGGGATCATTCGTCCAGACAATCAGTTTGTCTTATCCCGGCTGGCACCGGGGCGCTATCCCTACCACTGTGGCCTCCATCCCTTCATGCGCGGATTGCTAACCATTCATCCCCCACAACCCCTATCCTCTGACATCTAAGGTCTGCAACTTTTTCATTGTTGTTGAAAGTCCAACACCTTGTCATCAAAGGTGTTTTTGCACTTCTTCCCAATTTTTACTGCCTTTTTTGCGTTGCATGCCATAAGTCCCTAATGGTACATTCCGAACGTCTCGGGTGAGGGCACATTTTACCGACAGCATTCGTTCAACGAACAGACACAGACTGGTCCCATCGTCTAGGCTGGTCTAGGACGGCACCCTCTCAAGGTGCAGACACGGGTTCAAATCCCGTTGGGATCACCATTTTGCATAGGAGCATACGTTCCCACCTTCCTGATTGTTATCGCCCGCACACACTCAAGCAGATTTCACGTTTTCACATCCGTTTTTTTCATTTTTGCCGTAAGGACCTGCTATGAATCCGAGAAAATTTCACGATGGCGAAAGCGACGGCCTGGAAGCCTTGGAGGCTCTGGATCCTGAAGCCATTCATTCCTTTTCCGACCTTTTGTCGGCCATGAAAAAAACAGCATTTGGCGGACGTCGTCTGGGCGACGCCTTTGAGATTTTGTGCAAGATGATCGAGGATCCGGATTGTGCCGTGGTCATGACCCTCTCCGGAGCTATGACCATTGCCAAAATGGGAAAAATCATCTGCACGATGATTGATCGCGGCATGATACAGGCGGTGGTGTCCACAGGCGCGTTGATTGCTCATGGGTTGAGTGAGGCCGTCGGAAAAACTCATTACAAATACCATCCCTCAATGACGGATGCGGAATTATTTGAAAAGGGCTACAACCGCGTCTATGACACGCTGGAGATGGAGCTTAATCTGAACCATGTCGAACGCGTGGTCGGCGCCACACTCAAACGCATCGAACCGGGACAAGTCATTTCTTCGGAAATTCTGACGCGAGAAATCGGAAAGACTCTGCACCAGGATCACCCGGGACCCGGTATTTTGAAAAGCGCGTATGAAAAAGAGGTTCCGGTGTACATTCCGGCCTTTACGGATTCGGAAATGGGCTTGGATGTGTCGATTTGGGCCATGGCCCAAGGTCGGAAAGCCCAACCTTCTTCAAATGCCCAGGAACAAAGCGATTTTGAGCGCTGGACTCAACTCAGACAACATCGGCCCATTTTCAATCCTTTTTTGGACCTGAACAGCTATGCCGAACATTTGCTGAAGGCCAAGCGTCTTGGCATTTTTACCATTGGCGGCGGCGTGCCGAGAAATTGGGCCCAACAGGTCCCTCCATACATTGAAATTCTCAATCTCCGGCTGGGGGAAACGTTGACTCCTCCCCGTTTTCACTATGGAGTGCGGATTTGTCCCGAACCGGATTATTGGGGCGGCCTCAGTGGCTGCACCTATGAGGAAGGAGTGTCATGGGGGAAATTCGTGCCGAAGAAAGATGGTGGGATGTTCGCCGAAGTCCTGAGCGACGCCACAGTCGTCTGGCCATTGCTGATGATGGGCCTCTTAGAAAAAGTTGGGCGCCATTAATAGACAACCCCCTCACTGCGAACAACGCATTCCCTCGACAAGCCCTGTCCGGAGTGCGACAATGACCGTAACGGAGTGAACATGAATATTATCCGTTCCCTTAAACCTGCCTTCTCGCTGATAGTCCTCATGAGCGCAGTGCTCATAGGTACTGCTACTTATGGGGAAAGCCCGGATTTTTTGATTCAGGATGATGATGTGGTACGGGGGGATCCCAAGGCTCCCATTACCATGCTGGAATACTCTGATTTCACTTGCGGATTTTGTGAAAAGTTCTTTCATGAGACATTTCCAAAATTGCTTTCAGAGTATATCGAGACAGGCAAAGTGCGATTCGTGTATCGGGATTTCCCCCGAGGGATTGGGAGCCCTCTTCGTGCAGCAGATGCGGCACGATGCGCAGGAGAGCAGCATGCCTATTGGCCCATGCATGACCGTCTTTTTAACAGTGGAGGCCGGTTGGCTCAGGATGATCTCAAACAATATGCCAAGGAACTCAAGCTCAACGGCGAGCAATTTTCCGCATGCATGGCCGCCCACCGGTATATGCAGGATATTGAGAAAGATTTACGCGATGCGGGCTCCCTGGGCATTCGAGGCACACCGGCATTCGTCCTGTTTCCCACAAAGGTGCCCGAGAACCCTCATCTCATTCTGATTCCTGGTGCCTTTCCCTATGAAACCTTTAAGGAAGAAATCGATAAATTGCTTAAGCTTCATGAAAATCCTCTCTCTTCGATGTCCTTGCCTGGAGCTTCTTCCGCTCAAATCGAGGGGGCATAAACCTATGGTCAATCGGCCCCTTCAGGTAATTCCTCATTGATCTGACAACGTGATTAGGTGTACATTTGCACTGGTGATGGCAATGTCCATGCCTTTTCTTTTCACACAACGATGTTGATGCTATGACTCAATCCCAATCTTTCTGGCCTGTTGAATGCGCGCAAGGTGAACCGGACTTATTTGTGTGTTTAACCTGCTTTGACGAAGTATTTAGAGCCAAGTTGCCGGTCGAAGGGTGTCCGGGTTGTGGGGCTGTCGCGGCCTTCGAACCGTTTACTTTGGAAGCGATCCGGGAGTGGGGCACGGAAAGCCTGATTCAGAAAGCCGAACAGTTGCCTGCTTCATCCCTTCCTTCCAAACCTGGTTCGGACCAGGCAGCTTCATCAGTCTAGCCACCTCCATTTCACGGTTCCTACTCTTTCATGACCATGGCCACGGCAAAGCCAATTCTCTTGGGCGGCCAATGGGTGCAGACCTCCACCGTGGAGGCGGTGCGCAATCCCTATTCCGATGAAGTGTTGGCCATGGTATGCCAGGCCGAGTCTGAGCATATCCACCAGGTCGTCGAATCCGTCAAACGAGTCTCCACCGAATTTGCAAGAATTCCTGCACATGCACGGGCCAAGGCGCTTCTTCACATCGCTGCCGGATTATCGAACCGACGGGAAGAATTTGCGACCACGATTTGTCAGGAAGCCGGCAAACCCATTACGGATGCCCGCCGTGAAGTTGACCGGGCCATTCAGACCTTTCGCATTGCGGCAGAGGAAAGCACGCGCATCCCCGGAGAGATACTTCCGATGGATCTCACGCCTGGAGGTGAGGCGTATTCAGGATCTGTCAAACGCTTCCCGATCGGGACGGTCCTCGGCATTACCCCTTTTAATTTTCCACTGAATCTGGTGGCCCACAAAGTGGCTCCCTGCCTGGCTGCGGGGAACCCCATGGTGTTAAAACCAGCTCCGCAAACCCCCTTAACCTCTCTCTTATTGGGCGAAGTCTTTTTGACGACGGAATTGCCTCCTGAAACCCTCACCATCATCCCCTGTTCAAATGCACTGGCGGAACAGATGGTCATCCATCCGGCTTTTCAGGCTTTGAGCTTTACCGGCTCTATGACCATTGGGTGGATGCTCAAAGGGAAAGCCGGGTACAAACGGGTCCTGCTGGAACTCGGGGGCAATGCCGGGGTGATCATAGAGCCGGACGGCAATCTCGATGTGGCCATTGACCGTTGCGTGGCCGGAGGGTACGGATATTCGGGGCAAACGTGTATCTCCGTGCAACGCATCTTCGTCCATGAATCACGTTATGATGACTTCCTCAAGCCATTTGTTGATCGGGTTCGAGCGTTGCCCATGGGGGATCCATCGCTCGAGAAAACGGTGGTAGGACCTTTGATCAACGAACAAGCCGCACGACGGGTCGAGGCCTGGATTCAAGAAGCCGTTTCGCAGGGTGCAACAATTCTGACCGGCGGGACGCGAAAGCACTCATTCATCGAACCCACGGTTCTGACACACGTCAGCAGCAACATGAAGGTCTGCTGTGAAGAAATTTTCGGGCCGGTCGTCACCGTCACGTCCTATGCGCACCTCGAAGAAGCCCTGACATTACACAATGATTCTGAATTCGGCCTTCAGGCAGGAATATTCACCAGCAATATCGACACGATGTATCAGGCGTACTCACAATTAGAAGTTGGCGCGCTCCTGGTCAATGAAATTCCGACTTTTCGGGCTGATCACATGCCCTATGGGGGAATTAAACAATCAGGATTGGGGCGGGAAGGAGTTCGTTATGCAATCCAGGAACTGACAGAACCCAAGTTGTTAGTGGTCAAAACTCCTTCATAAGCCCTCCTCCACTTCTCTCGTCTTTTCTTGAAAGTTTAGGCATCATTCCCTTGCACCTTGTCAATCACTCTTGGTAAAAATATCAGTTTACGTAGCAAGGTTGGTCCTTCCCTGTGGCAATCCTGGTTTCAGGCTTTCCCATACATAGACCGTGTAAACAGGTTTAAGAGCGGAATGTAAGTCAGACTCGACGATTACACAGGCATTTTCCACCTGTCCCAATCTACAACTAACCGATTCACGAAGGAGTCACGATGGTCCCAACACATATGTTTCTCACCAGAGGTGTGGGTGTACACAAAGAAAAGTTGACCTCTTTCGAAGAAGCCTTGCGCAGCGCGGGGATTGCGTATTGCAACCTGGTGAGCGTTTCATCCATTTTCCCACCTGATTGTAAAATCATTCCACGAAAGCGTGGCGAAAAGTTACTCAATCCCGGTGAAATTACCTTTTGCGTCATGGCCAGGTCCGAAACCAATGAACGGAATCGCTTGATTTCCGCCTCAATCGGGTTGGCCATTCCCTCTGGAAGAAATGTCAATTATGGCTACTTATCCGAGCATCATGCCTATGGGGAAACGGACGAAGAAGCTGGGGAATATACGGAAGACCTCGCTGCTCAAATGCTCGCTACCACCCTGGGCATCAAATTTGATCCCAATGTCGCGTGGAAGGAACGGGAGCAGGTGTTTAAAATGGGAAAGGATATTGTTCGGACTCAGAATATTACCCAATCTGCCATTGGGAAACCGCATTTGTGGACGACGGTGGTTGCGTGTGCGGTATTTATTCCTCTTGAAAACATCAAAGAAGAAGAGGGAAAGTCACGCCGCCGCAAAGCAAAGTAGAAATCATGGTTGGTCCATCCGTTTCGTTTATTCTTCCCCTGTTCTTGAATCTCCGTCATAAGGCCTGACGATGTTTCTGCTTCTCTGTAAGCCAGGAAAGAAGGCCTGAACTTCACCATGGGTCGTCTCAACAAGAACCGACCCCTTGTCCTCACACAGAAAATTCCGCCCACAGTATGGTATGGTCCGATGGGGATTCTGCTCGACGCGGCTGAAGATCCACCTTAACCATTTGGGAGTAAGGAAGGAGAGGCGGCGTGACCATGATATGGTCAATCCTCCAGCCACGGTTGGATTCCAGGGCATCGGGACGACGATAGTCCCAAAACGTAAATTGCTGGCGGCGCGGGAAATGATGTCGAAACACATCGACAAATCCCCAGGCAACCGTCTCCTGATAGGCCTGGCGCACATCTTCATGGAAACACACATGGGTTACATGTTTTTCGGGGCTGTGGACATCAACCGGCTCAGGGGCCACGTTCATGTCTCCACACCAAATCGCGGGTTGCCTTGGAGATAAGACACGCGAAAAATACTTTTTCAACCGCTGAAACCACCTCAATTTGTAAGCATACTTCGGCGAATCAATCGCAAACCCCTGAGGGATGTAAGTGTTGATAATCGTGATGCCATTCACCACTACCCGAGCCAGACGAGTGGGATCCTCTTGTGGTTGCCCGTCTTGAAAGCCGAATGACACCAGTTCAGGAGGCGTTCGGCTGAAGATCGCTACCCCGTTATAAGATTTCTCACCGCAAAAATTGATGACATAGGGTAAGTCGCCGAATGCTTGAAGAGGAAACTCGTGATCCTGTACCTTGGTCTCTTGAAGGCACACCACATCCGGCTTGTGTTGCCGGATCCACTTGTGAAGAATCCCGATCCGCTTTCGAATAGAATTGACATTGTATGTTGCAATTTTCATCGCCATTGAGACTCCCATTCAAAAAAACGCTGCGCACACTCCTTCATTAATGAAAAGGGCAAAAACTCTTCCGCAACGGTTCCTTGGTAACACGACTTTATGAAAACCGATTATTCATTTACCGCTGAGGAACTGGCCGTATTAGCCGATCAGGATTTCTTCCGGAAGAAGGCCACTATTACGGTAAAAATCAAACATGTGCTGGAACACCTTCATCTTCGGCTCGAGGCCGAAATCGCCTCGCAACCCCTTCTCGCTCCTGAAGGGTTCGATCCTCAAGCCAGGCAATTTGTCAAAGGAGAACACCTGGAAGATTTCCCCTATCAGTATGTGGATTTCCCCAGATTCTACACTCGTGAGGAAAAATTC